>CBFGLP010001581.1:0-2107 GCA_965649595.1 uncultured Myxococcales bacterium
CGAGGCGCCGCCGCTGCGGTGACGGGTGGTGGGCGAGGGCATGGAGCCCGTCGGCCCGGACGGGCCGACGAAGCCCATTCACGGCTCGATCGGCCAGCCGATCACGTCGAAGTGAAGCTGGGTCTGAGCGTTCTGCTCGAAGAGCGTGGGGTTCGAGGTGTCGCAGACAGCCGCGCTCGACGTGCAATAGGACATCTCGAACGAGGCCACGAAGGGGCGCCCGCGAAAGCTGTCACCCGGCGCAGGACCGGTCGCGGTCATTTGGTGGAAGAGACCAGTCGAGGTGCCGCTCGAGGGGGCCAGCGTGATCTGGTAGGGCGCCGACACGCTGAAGGGCGAGCAGGTCACGTCGAAGGCAACGCCGTAGTTGCTGCACTCGGGGCCGGGGCAGTCCGGCGAGCCGATGTCCCACTGGTGGCTGCCCATACCGAAGGCGAGGTCGGCGGAGGGATCGTACTCGTGGCGGGTCGGCTCGAGTGGATCCCTGGTGGCACCGTCGACCGTCAAAGCGATCGTGTGGAAGCTCGGGACATCATTGACGGCACAAAAGGGCACGTGAATGACGTTGCCGCTCTGCTCCAGCTCGACGATCCACACCCAAGTCCCCTGGCGCGTCGACGCCAGGCTGCCTTGGTGCGTGCAACTCGACTCGTCGAAGGTGATGCCCGGTGGCAGGCGACCGTTGCCGACGCCGAGCGGACAAGTGGCTGGGCCGCTCTGGTCGAGCCTGCACGTGATCGCCGAGCCATCGCCGCCGAGGATCGCATCGAGGTCTTCAGCGCTCGTCGAGGCGTCGATGCAGGGCGGGTCGAGGGTTGCGAGGCTCCCACCGAACTCGGCGTTGACGGTCAGCTGGCACGTGGAGCTGGTCGTTTGATTAGCGAGGGCGTCGTGGACCGATATCACGACGTCGTGAGTTGCAGGCGCCGAGCTCGGCGTCCCCGAGATCACGCCGGTCTTCGACCCGATGGTCAAGCCGCTCGGCAGTCCCTGCGCCGCCCAGCTCTGATAGTCGCCGCTGCCGTGGAGCACCCCCATCGCATGCGAGTAGGGGACGCCACGCTCCGCGATCGGGATCCCGGCGCAGTTGATGGTCGCTTCGCCGGTGCTCTGCGTCTCGCACAGCCCGGCCTCGCAGCGCGCGAGCGGTCCGAACTCGTCGCAATCGGCCGCGCTCGTGCACGTGCCGCAGGTCGGCTCGCCGGTTATCTCCGCTATCGTGTTGAGGGCCTCGAGCGTCATCTTGCACGACTCGCGGCAGCCCGCCGCGAATGACGGCGAGGTCCAGCACATGCTCGCAGGACCGTAGCCATCCTCGTAGCTCGAGCCGGACTCGGGCTCCATCGATTGCCCGCACGCGATCAACACGTCGCACGGACCCCGATCGACGAGCGCGGGTTCGTCGTCCTCGTTGGCGCAGCCGACTGCCAAACCGAGCGCGGCAGCGAGGGCGAGCGCTCGAATTCTCTTGATGCTCACGTCGCGAGGGTATCACGACTCTCGGGAGCGGATTCGCTGGCACGCTCACAGCCGCGGGCGGCTGGCTCTGACGCAGCTCGTGGTGGGAATCGACCCACCACGAGCCGCTCCTGCGGATCAGAACGGGTCTCGAACCACGACCCCGGCGAAGGACGTCAACGGGACGTCGCCTTGTGGATTTGCCCCCGCCGTATAGCGTCGGTTCAAGTAGCGCGCGCTGTAGAGACGACGGAAGTAGTGCCCATCATCGACCACGTTGAACGCGCAATCCTCGTCCTCGGGGTCCTCCCCCCAAATCGCGCATGCGCTGGCATTGACCTTGTCGTTGTAGGGGGCGTCGTCCGTCTCGAAGTTGCACACGACCATGTCGGCGTCGCTATCGTAGTAGTACCCCGCAGGGACCCCCCCTGCCGTATGCCCGTCGGTGCCGACGTCGTAGCTGAGGTCCTCGACACGGTCCGGATCGCCGCTGAAGCGCGTCGCCATGTACGACTGGAAGTTCGACCACGAGAGGCAGGAATACGTGCTCTCCTCGTTCCACCACTTGGTGTCCTCGATAACGGAGGTCGGGATCTCGCCGGGTTTCTGAATGTCCAACTCCGGGGCCTGGCCGCGGTAGTGCTCGACC
>CBFGLP010001582.1:0-9824 GCA_965649595.1 uncultured Myxococcales bacterium
TCTACAACGACACCAACCAGGGCACGGAGATCTCGCTATGGGCGAACGGGCAAGGCGCTCGCAGCTTCACCACGACGGCGACTGGCGCCACCATGGCCCTGGGCCATCGCATCGACGCGGGCGGAGCGTCCAGCCTCGGCATCAGCTTTGCTCGCGGTCGCAATCGAATCAAGATCCACGAGTTCAGCAATGCCACGAGCGCCGGCGCCTACTCGGGCATCAATGGGTTCATCCTGGTGAACTACACCAGCGGCAAGGCAGCCGGTGGCGTCGGTACGCACAACCAGACCCGCCACTTCGCGCTGGGCTGGTATCGGGCCGACGCGACCGTGCTCGAATACAACGACTCGATTCCGGGCAAGACCCCGACGATCCCCGAGGCCAACTACTTCCTGAACTCGGTGGCCATGCAGGCGGCCTGGCTGGCGACCGCCGACGCACATCAAGCGGTCCGGGTCCAAGCTCAGCGCACTGGGTCCGAGGGTCCCGACGGTGACGGTGCCGGATGGGCGAACGTCTATCACGGCGCCATCGGATCCCTGAGCGAGAATTGGTTGCGGTGGACGACCGCCGACTGCACGCGCCTGTTCAAGCGCTGGACCGGTGACGCCGATGCGACGCGAATGAACCTCGAAACCTCGCGGCGGTGGATGTTCTTGAACTACGGTAGCGCGTGGGTAGGAACGTTCGGCCTGCTCGTCACCTACCACTCGATCACGAGGCCGATTCGCGCCACGGTCCGTGGCACTGCAGGCGACGGCAGCGGCTTGACCGTCAACATCTCGCGCAATGCGACGGGCGAGAAGATCCTCGAGGCGACCACCGCGGCCGGTGGCGTCTATGAGGCTACTTGGTACGACGACACCGAGGCGCTGGTCTCGGACGTGTACGAGGACGACTACCACATGGGCCGTTCGGCTCCTTTCTTCGCAGGTGAGTGATCATGAACGGCAATATCCAACTATCGGCCCCCGGTGGCCGCGGTGGTGACATCTTCCTCGACGTTCGCGGCACCTCGCTGGCGAGCTACACGATCCTCGGCCGAGTCGTGGCCAACGACGGATCGCCACAAAGCGGCTTGATCATCACGATCTTCGAGCGCCGCAGCTTGATCGACGACGTCGTCCTAGCTACCGGCACCACGGATGCGCGGGGGGGGTATGGCGTGAGCTTCTCGCGGCCCAGCATGAGCGAAGCCTGGGACGTGTTCGTGCGCGCCCACGACACCGTCACGGACGAATCCGTGGATTCACCGCTGCTCAGCAACCTCGAGGCCGGCAGTCACACCGTCGATCTCGTGCTCGGGAGCGGCGCTTATCGGGGCCAGACCGAGTGGGAGCGGGTCGCTGCCGCTGTCCAGCCCTTGCTCGGCAGCACCGCTGTCAAAGACGTCGCGGCCGACCGGCTCGAGTGGCTCGCCGTACGGGCAGACGTATTCCCCACACACCTGGCGTTCTACATCCAAGCCCACCGGCTCTCGCACGGCCGCAGCGTACAGGCGACGACCTGCTACGCGTTTGTCCGTGCGGGCCTCCCCGCCGATCTGCCCGGCATTCTGCGCGCCAGCGAAGGGGCCTGGGAGGCCGCGCTGCGCAACGCTTGGGCGCGGCGAATCATCCCGGTACCCGGAACCGGTACTCCCAGCGAGCTCGATACCGAGGTTGAGCAAGAGATCGAGGCCATGCGGGAGCTGGTCGTCGAGGCGGCGGTCGCCGAGACCACATCGCTCAATCACCGCTCGTTCTTCGATACCGTCAATCTGAGCGTCGCCGACCAAAGCACGTTCATGCAGCTCTGGCACGCCCGCACGGGCACGCTCGCGGACTTCTGGGACGACGTCGAGACCACCTTGACGGGCGGGGCAGCCAAGGCTCAGCTGTTCCAATTCGCAATCCAGGGCGCAGCCTTGGTCGGGTATCACCCCGCCACGCTCGAGGCCCTCGCGGCCGAGCGCGTCGACCTGAACATTGGATCGATTGCCGACACCGCTGCTTGGGGCGCCGCCGATTGGGAAGCGATGCTCACCACGCGGTCGGTTACCCCGCCCGACGATGTCCCCGGCGCCGACCTGACCGCGAAGCGGCAATACTATGCCAAGGTGCTCGAGCGGACGATCGAGGACGCCTATCCGACGTTGAGCCTGCGCCACCGGATCAGCGCCGACGAGGGTCAAACGAGCGCTCCGCCCAACACCACGCACGTGGTCGACTTCCTGACCGCCAACGCTAATTTCGACATCCTCGGGACGAACATCGATCGCTGGGTCGCCGACAACCCCACTGCGTTTTCGGGCACCAGTAATCCGACCGAGGCGCGCGCCAACCTCGAGACCGTCCAACGCGTCTATCGGCTCACGCCGCGGCTGGGCCGCTACGGAACCACCAAGGCGCTGCTCGAGCAGGGCATTCGTTCCGCTGCGGACGTCGCCAATTACACGCGCGACGAGTTCGTCAGCGAGCTCAGCCAGCATTTCAGCAGCGATCACCACGATCCCGAGGCGCTGGCGGGGCGGGTGTGGGACCGCAGCGTTCGCATTCACGGCAGCACCCAAGCCATGGCCTCGTACCTGGGCCTGGCCAAGACCGGCGCGGAATTCCAGCCGCTCGCGGGGCTCGGCCAGTGGGACTTCGCGACCGCGGGTAACGGCCTCGGCGGTCTCGCTGACATCCTCGGGAACCTCGACTATTGCGCCTGTAAGCAGTGCCGATCGGTGCTCAGCCCCGCTGCTTATCTGGCCGATCTCCTGCATTTCCTCGACAAGCGCCCGACCGAGCTGGGCAACGCGCTCACGGTGCTCCGCCAGCGGCGGCCGGATCTCGAGCACATCCTGCTCGATTGTGCGAACACCAACACCGTCCTGCCCTATATCGATTTGGTCAACGAGCTGCTCGAGCGGCTCTTCGCCGACGACCTCGACGGCAGCTCGTACCAGACCACCTGGTCCAGCGAGGAGCTGCGCCTCCACCCCGAGCACCTCGATTCTGCCGTCTACGAGGGCACCGTCGTCGGACTCGCCAAGCAGATCACCGAGCTGGTCCACCCCTGGGTGCTGCCCTTCCACCTGCCCGAGCTCGAGGCGCGGCAGATGCTCGCGCAGCTCGGCGTGCCTCGGTATCGGCTCATGCAGCTGCTGGTCGACGACGACGCGATCCCGGTGACGCCGAGCGCCGCCGCGATTACGGCCGAAGCGCTCGGCATGAGCCTCGTCGAGCACTCGATCATCGCTGGCACCTATACTGGTAACGCCTCGTCCGACGATCGCGAGTTCTGGGGCTATGCGGCGGGTGCGGGAACCGACGGCTGGGTATCGATACTCAACGGCTTCGACGGCAGCATCCGGGAGCTCCTGCGGCGGGGCGACTACACGCTGGCGCAGCTGGAGGAGCTGATCAGTCTGACCTACATTGATCCCAATCACTACATCGGCACGGGGATCAAGATCAATTGGGCCGAGACCTGCGATCTCGACGACGCCACGATCAGCAGCCTCGACGCCGCGGCGCTCGACCGTCTGCACCGCTTCACCCGACTGGCGCGGCGCACCGGCATCCCCAACCGAATGCTCAATGTGCTGATCGAGGAGGTCGGCGGCGGCGTGCTCGATGCGACCTTCCTAGCCAAGCTGGTCGATATCCAGGCGCTGCAGCAGCGCTTGGGCGTGGCCTGGGACGAGCTCGCTACCTGGTGGGCCTCGCGGATCGATGCCCGCTACTACGACTCCGGCAAGCCTTCGCTCTATCACCGTGCCTTCCTCCCGGCTGGAGCGACCCCACCCGCTGGCTTCTCGCCAAGCGATGCTCGCGGCGACGAGATCGTCGGCGAGCAGGATCCTCTGGTAGCGATTACGGCCGCCGAGCTGCCGACCTTGCTCGCGGCTACGCGCCTGAGCGAGGCCGACTACGATCGCCTGGTCGGCTCGAGCTTCGCGGATGGCAATTTCTCGTTCGCCAACTTCACGGCGCTCTTCCGCGCGGCCTCGCTCGCCCGCGCGGCCGGGCTGAGCATCGCCGACCTCGTCGCCTTGCGGGAGCTCTCGGGGATCAATCCCTTCGCTAGCCCAGCGCAGACGCTCGACTTCCTCGACGCGCTCGACGGCGTTCGCGGGTCCGGCTTCACGATCGCCGAGCTCGACTGGCTGCTGCGGCACGTCGGGTCCGCGGAGCTCGACGACGCCACGATCGCTCGCACCTTGGTCACCCTCGCGCGGGGCTTGACGACGATCGAGGCCGAGGTCGCCCAGCTCGCCGACCCCGACGGCAACGCGGTCCGCACCAACCTCGCTACCATCGTCAGCAACATCACCACCGCCACGCAGATCGTCGATGGCACCAGCACGCTGAGCGAGCTCGACCAGGGCAGCTTCATCGACACCCAGTTCGTCAGCTTCGTCGACCCTGCCCTCGCCAAGACGAAGCTCGTCACTGGCGGTGGCGAGCTGACCGACATCGTCGAGCGGCGGACGTGGGTGCTACAGACCTTCGTGGGCCAACGGCGCAAGCGCGCGCTGCTCGTCGACACCGCCGCGGCCGCGTTCCAGATCTCCGCCGCGGTCGCCGAGGCTCTGCTCTTCGAGCTGCTCCATCAGCCAAGCACCAGCGATCGGCTCGCCGGCACCTACGCGAGCAGCTTCGCTACCGAGGCCGAGATCGCCGAGGGCCTGCTGCCCAGCAGCCACCCCGATGAATTCGCCGGCTGGCTGCGGCTGGCCAAGGCGGCCACGTTCGCGCGTCGACATGAGATCAGCGCGGCGCAGCTGAGCTGGTACTCCGGGCACCTGTCCGGCGCATGGCTCGATCTCGACGCTCTGCCGCTCGACGACAACGACACCGACGCCAGCTTCACCGCGTGGAATCGGCTTCGTCAGGCCCTGGAGCTGCGCGTATTGTTTGGCGACACCGAGCTCGGCCACCAAGAGCTGGCCGAGGCTGCGAACGCGCACGCTGCCCTCGATCGGCTCGCCGAGCACACCGGCTGGGCCGCGGACGAGCTGCACTACATCGCCGACGCGGTCGGCTGGACGAGCACGAGCGACTTCGACGACGAGCTCGCGCTCGCTCGGCTCCGCTCGATCGGTGAGGCCGGCGAGCGCATCGGCGTCGGCCTCGACGTGCTGTGGACCTGGGTTCACGGGTCCATGACCATGGCCAAGGCCGCCGAGATCAAGGCGGTCGCCCGCGCCAAGCAGGGCGAGGATCGCTGGCCGGCCGTCGCTACGCCGATCCGCGATCAGCTGCGCGAGCACCAGCGCGACGCGCTGATCGCCGCCGTGATCGCTACGCAGCCGACGCTCACCAGTCGCGACGCGATCTTCGAGCACCTGCTGATCGACGTCGAGATGGGCCACTGCATGCTCACGACCCGGATCGTGCAGGCGAACGCGACCGTGCAGATGTTTGTGCACCGCGTGCTCTTGCAGCTCGAGGACGACGTGAAGTTCTCCGCCGGGGCTGCACGCGCTTGGGACTGGATGAAGAACTATCGCGTGTGGGAGGCCAATCGCAAGGTCTTCCTCTATCCGGAGAACTGGATCGAGCCCGAGCTTCGCCGCGACAAGACTCCGGAATTCAAGCAGCTCGAGATGACGCTGCTGCAAGACACGCTCGACGACGCCAAGGTCGAGCGGGCCCTCGCCAGCTACTTGGGCGGGCTCGATCGCGTCGCCAACCTCGAGATCGTCGCCGTATACACGAACGAGCTCGACAGCTTGCCGGGCGGGCCCGTGTGGCTGCTCGGCCGCTCGCAGAGCCCGCCCCGCGCGTGGTTCCTGCGCAAGCGGGACAGCGGCAACAATTGGGGTCCTTGGGAGGAGCTGCCCTTCCAGATCGATAGCGACAACGTCGTGTTGTTCGAGCGCCGCGGCCGGCTGCTGCTCTTTTGGCTGACCGTCCACGACGCGAGCAAGAAGCAGAGTCAGAACGACCAAAACGGGCAGAAGGCGACCCAGCTAGCCATCACCTGGACCGAGCACGACGAGCGCGGCTGGGGACAGACCGCCATGTCGCAGCGCACCAAGCCGCTCGAGGCCCTCGATCACTCGAGGCACGACCGCTTCATGCTCCGCGCGTGGCTGCGCTCGGACGCGATCAGCTTAATCGTGTATCGCGACAATGACGAAGGAGACGTGTCCCCGCGGGCCGAGTTCCACTACGACGCCGTCTCGCGCCACGTGAGCCTCGCAGGCACCGACTTCAATCCTGATCAGTTCCCGGAGCACCTCAATGAGGACAGCTCGCTCAAGCAGGCGAGTTGGATCGGCCTGCAGTCCGACTATCGCTTCGAAGGCCAGCGCTTTTATAAACGGCGGCTCAACGCGACCGCGGATGACGACGAGCTGCCCCTGGCGGCCATGCCCGAAGAGGACCCGCCCCCCGACGCGAACACCGAGTTCGTGCAAGGCGATTACTCGGCGGTGCTCTTCCACCTGGCCCCGTCGAGCGGCTACCGCACGTTGCTGCACCAAGGCGACTTCTGGGCGCTGGAGCCCAAGAAGCGCTTCTCTCCCGTCGTTTACGACGACCGGCGGCGCAAATTCCTGCTCGAGCCCAATGATGGGTTCGAGGCCCCGAGCGATGAAGGAGACACCATCTCGGTAAACCTGATCGGCGCCCTGGACGCAAAGAAATATTACAAGTGCCCCACGCAAGCCACCCTGGTCTTTCCGCGCCCGACCATTCGAATCACGCAGGCTCAGAAACGGCGTGATCGCGTCACCACGCGCTCGGCCTGGTCCCAGGGCGTCCCCGGCCAGCACACCCTGCCAGGCGTCGACGGTATCGACACGCAGCAGGTCGCCATCTCCAACCCGCAGGTCGTCTACTCGAAGGCCAAGCAATCGATGCAGGCGACTCCGAACACCAACGCGGCGACCGGCAACAAGGTCGCGACCCCGCCCGGCAGCGTGCGGGTTCGGATGAGCCCGCTCTACCACCCCTACGCCCGCGAGATGGTCGAGACCGTCGCGCTCGAGGGTGTGAATGGGCTCTATCGGCCCGCCGAGGACTCGGACTTGTTCCGTCAGCAGTCGAGCGCCGACCCGATGGCCGAGTCGGCCTTGGATCTCAACGAGGACATCCTCTCGGGCAAGGCGCCGGTCGAGTGCTACGACTTCGACTTCACCAGCCCCTACGCTACCTATAATTGGGAGGTCTTCTACCACGTGCCCATGCTGATCGCGGACAAGCTCGCCGCCGATCAACGCTGGGCAGAGGCGCAGCGCTGGTATCACACGATGTTCGACCCGATCGAGACCGTCGATCTGGTCGGCGAGACCACCGCGTCGAAGTTCTGGCGGATCAAGCCCTTCTTCGAGCAAGCGCAGAACCTCGCCAAGAACCAGTTCCAGACCATGCTCGGCATTGGGGTCAGCAAGGCTCAGCAGCAAGCCGCGATCGAGGCATTCGAGGCGCAGGTCGCCGTGTGGCGGGAGAACCCCTTCGATCCGCACGCGGTGGCCCGGATTCGGCCCGGCGTCTATCAGCGGGCGCTGCTCCGCAACTACTTCGACAACCTGATCGAGTGGGCTGATCACCTCTTCCGTCAGGACACGCTCGAATCGATCAACGAGGCCACGATCCTCTACGTGCTCGTCGCCCAGTTGCTCGGTCCGCGTCCGCAGGAGGTCCCCGGACCCGAGGGCACCGCCAAGAGCTACGCGCAGCTCGCCGCCGACGGCCTCGACGCGTTCAGCAACACCGCGCAGAAACTCGAGAACTGGATCTTGGTCCCGACCGAGCCCGCCGAGACGCTCGGCTGCAGCGGCGTCGAACCGACGCCGGCGTGGAAGCGCGAGAAGGTCGAGCTGCGCTTTTGGTACTTCTGCTATCCGCCGAACCCGGAGCTGCTGAAGTATTGGGACATCATCGCCGATCGGTTGTGGAAGATCCGCCACTGCCAGAACATCGATGGTGTCGAGCGCCGGCTGGCGATCTTCCAGCCGCCGATCGACCCGGCCCTGCTCGTGCGTGCGACGGCTGCCGGCGTGGACTTGGCCTCGGTGCTCGGCGAGCTCGACTCGGGGCTGCCCCCCTATCGGTTCCGCTCGGTCTACGCACGGGCCGAGGGGTTCTGCTCGGAGCTGCGCAGCCTCGCCAGCGCGTTGCTGCAGGCGATCGAGAAGCGCGACGCCGAGGCGCTCGCGCGGCTGCGCTCGGGCCATGAGCTGACGATGCTCGCGCGGGTACGGGACATCCGAGTCCGACAGGTCGAGGAGGCGCGTGAGAACGTCGATAGCCTGTTCACCGCCCTCGCAAACGCCCAGCAGCGCGAGCGCTATTATTTCGATTTGTACAACGAGGGCCTGAACGATTACGAGAACGCCCATCTCCACGAGATGAACAAGGCCCACGCGTACACGATGGCCAGCCAAGCCGGTCGCGTGCTCTCGAGTGTCTTGTCGATGATCCCACAGATCGTGGTGTCGTTTCCGCCGGCTGCCGAATGGGGCGGCATTCACCTCGGCTCCGCGGCAAATGCCTTGTCGGATTCGCTGGGGATGGTCAGCACCCACCACAGCCACCGCGCCAGCGTAGCTTCGATCCAAGGCTCGAATGCTCGCCGCGAGGAGGATTGGCTGTTCCAATCCGTGCAAGCGAGGGGCGAGGTCAAACGGCTCGAGCAGGACATTGCCGTGGCCGAGATCCGGATTGCGATCGCCGAGCGCGAGCTCGCCAACCACGATCTCCAAGTCGCCCAGGCCAAGGCCGCCGACCGCTTCATGCGGGACAAGTTCACGAACACCGAGCTCTACGATTGGATGATCAGTCAGCTCTCCACGCTCTACTTCCAGCCCTACCAGGTCGCGTTCGACCTCGCCAAACGAGCCGAGCGGGCATACCGGCACGAGCTAGCGATCGAAGGCGGAACACCGATCATCAAGTACGGCTACTGGGACAGCCTGCGCAAGGGCTTGCTCGCGGGGGACAACCTCGGCCACGACCTCAAGCGCCTCGACCTCGCGTACATGGATCGCGACGTCCGCGAGTTCGAGCTGCGCAAGACCATCTCATTGGCCGAGCTCGATCCGGTCGCCTTGCGAACGCTCCAGGAGACTGGCGAGTGCGACCTCGCCTTGAAGGAGGCGCTCTTCGACCTCGACCATCCGGGCCACTATCTGCGCCGGATCAAGGCGATACGACTGACCATTCCGGCAGTCGTCGGCCCCTACACCAGCCTCGGCGCCCGGCTCGAGCTCGTCGACCACCGCACCCGCTTCGATAAGACGCCGGGGAGCTACCCCGAGGCTCCGCAAGGCAGCGATCTGCGCTTCCGCTATGGCTGGGGGTCGGGTCAGGCGATCGCCACCAGCACCGCGGTCGCCGATGGCGGTCTGTTCAACCTCGACTTCCGTGACGAGCGCTACCTGCCATTCGAATACGCCGGGGCGATCAGCTCGTGGAAGCTGCGGCTCCCCGACGCGGTGCGACAGTTCGACTATCGAACGATCTCCGACGTGATCGTGCACGTCGACTACACCGCCCGCGAGGGCGGCGAGGCGCTGCGCGATGCGGCCGAGGGCGCCCTGGCGACGGAGTTCGCCAAGATCTCCGCGGCAAACGACCTCGCCTTGTTGGTGGTCGTGCAGGATGCGTTCCCCAACGCATGGGAGACCTTCCTCCGCGTGCCAACCAGCGGAACCACGCAGACGCTCACTGTGCCGCTCGCGCTCGAGCACTTCCCTTACTACGCGCGGCGGCTCGGGGTCGAGATCACCAAGGTGTCCTTCGTGATGTTGGGGGAACCGTCGAGCCCGAGCATCACGAGCTTCGACCTGACATTCGATCGCGAGCCCGCCAACGCAGGCAACACGCCGGAGACCGTCAACATGG
>CBFGLP010001583.1:0-4959 GCA_965649595.1 uncultured Myxococcales bacterium
CTCGTCGATCTGCTCGTCAGTCAGCTCGTCGCTGGGCTCGAGCGGGACTTCCTCGATGTCGATTTCATCGATCAGCTCGTCAGTCAGCTCGTCGCTGGGTTCGAGCGCGGCTTCCTCGACGTCGAGCCCCTCGGGATCGCAGCCGAGGAGGCTGACGAACCCGGCGAGCGGGAAGACGAGGAGAATACGGGATCCGAGATTGGTTTTCATGGCTTTTTGACCTTGATGAATTGGGACTTGGTTGTCTGAGGACGGTGCTGGAAACTGCAATGAAACGATTAAAATAGAAGCGTCGCGCTCAGCGATGGTTGGCGCGTTCTGCAGTGATTCAATGAGGCGAGGAACGACTCGAGCGGTGGTCCAGCGCGGGATGTAGCTAGGCTGCGAGCCCACGCGCTCGAGTCGATCCTCGTCATATCATAGTAGCGTCATTCGATGGTTGCCTCGTAGGCTGCATGGCGATCGGGTTGATCGATCACCACTTGCCACCGCACTTGTGATCCTTCACGCACTCGCACTCGTGGGGGTTGAACTTGAAGCCCGGCCGACACACTTCGATGTGGTCGCAGCCCTTGATGTCACAGTGGTCTTTGGCGTCGCACTCCACCATGCAGGTTTGCCACTTCCCGCACGGCTCGCATTCCCACTTGCAGTAGTCCTTGCCGCCACCGCCGTGATCATCGTCATCGTCGTGACCACCGCCGCCGCCATGACCCCCACCGCCGCCGTGGCCACCACCACCTTGGCCCCCACCGCCATGACCCCCACCCCCACCGCCGCCACCATTATGGTTCTCGGCCGCTTCGGTCTCGAGGTCGATCTCGTCGGGCAGCTCGTCGGTCAGCTCGTCGGTGGGCTCGAGCGCAGCTCCGTTGTCGAGCTCCTCGCCGGGATCACAGGCCAGGAATCCGAGGAAGCCAGTGATCGAGAGGGCGAGGAGTACGCGGGTTCCGAGACGTGTCTTCATGGTTAGCACCATGACACGTTGAACTTTGGGTGGGCGACTCGTAGCGATTCAACGCGCGTAGGCTCGTCAATGTCGAATACGTAGAGTTCAGCGAGGGTTGGCGCATTCGGTAATGAATAAACAATCGTCGCGAAGCGCTGCGCTCCGGCAGAAAACGTCAATTGTTCGAGGATGAATATATGAATTTGCGAGCGATTGTGCCGCTCGGGGGATTCAGTATGTGCCGCTTCGAATTCAGATTCGTGATAGTGGGTATTGGGTAATCAGCACTGTAGTAATCTTCATGGTCGAGCCGCGGAGCGATCGGCCGGCCCGATGCGGGTCACTCGGGCGATCCGACCGCGGACATGAACGCGCCAAACAGCCTCGGATGAATCCGAGGCTGTCCAGCCACAGGCTATTCATCTAAAGGCGTGGCGCTCGGCCGCAGGGCAGCTCAGCCGCAGATCGGCTCGTAGTTGCGGCTCGGCAACCACGACTTCCACTCTTCCTGACTCGGGCCGCGCCCAACCGTCGCGCAGGCGAGGCGGAGCAGGAACTTCGGTTGCATCGGCCACACACGGGCGGTGCCGTCGAAGCTGGTAGTAATGAGGAAGCGGCCGTCGGCCGGCTGGGCCATCGCCGAGATCTTGGTCTGCTCGTGGCCGGTGAGGACCTGATGGTCGTTGCGGCCCTCGAGCGGGTCCGGATACCAAAGGTGCACGCTGCCGTCGCTGTTGCCGGTGAAGATCCGCTGGCTGTCCGGCGAGACCATCACGACCTCGACGGAGGTCTCGGGCATCGTGAGCTCGCGCGGGTACTCCTCGGGGTGCTCGCTGGTCAGATCCCAGACCCGCACGCTGCCGTCGCGACTACCCGTCGCTACCCACTTGCCGTTGGGGGCGAAGGTGGCGGCGTTGATCATGTCGCTGTGGCCGCGCAGAACGATCGCGTTGCGATCGAGGCCCGCGTCCTTGTCTACCTTATACAGACGGGCGTTGCGGTCCGAGCTCCCCGAGACCAGCCACTTGTTGTCGGGGCTGAACGCGAGCGTCAGGACCTCGCCTTCGTGGGCCTTCTCGTCGAGCTTGGCCTCGCCGAGCGGCGCGTCGAGATCCCAAAGGCGGATCGCCCCGACAAGATCGGCGGACGCCAGCCACTTGCCGTTGGGCGAGACCGCGAGCGAGACGACCTCGTCGACGTGGCCGGGCAGCTCGGTGCCGGTCCAGTCGGCCGAGCGCCAGGCACGGATGCTCTTGTCGGTCCCGGCCGAGAACAGGAAGTCGCCTTCGGGTGCGAACACGAGGCGCGTGACCTCTTCGGTGTGGCCCTCGAGCTTCACCACGCTCTCGCTCGGCTTGGACTTGACGAGGTCCCAGACCCGGACGATCCGATCGTGACCAGCGGTCGCGGCCCAGCGCCCGTCGGGGCTCAGCGCGGCCGTGTTGATCTGGCCTTGATGTCCCACCAGCGAATGCAGGGGCTCGGGGCGGCCGCTCTCGGCGAACCTCCACACCCACGCGAGCCCGTCTTGGCCGGCGGTCAGGAACTTGCTGCCGTCGCGGGTGGTGTCGACGGCCTGGAGCGCGCCTTTGTGCGCGCGAGCGATGAAGTAGCCCGCGTTGGCTTGGGGCTCATGAGCTTGGTAGTCCCACACGAACGCGCTGCCGTCGTTGGCCCCGGACACCAACCACCGGCCGTCGGCCGAGACCGCGAGCGCGCCAGCGTTGCCGTGGTGGCCGAGCAGCTCGATCTTGTCGACCGAGCGGGCGCGGGTGGCCAGGTTCCAGGCGATGACCTTGCCGTCGGCATGAGCGGTCAGGGCCCAGGTCGAGCTGGGGTCGACGGTCAGCTGGTTGATCGCGCTCTCGCTCTTGAAGATCACGCCAGTGACCGAGGGATCCTTGGCGTCGAGCTCCCAGATCCGCAGGGTCTGGTCGGCGCTCGCCGTGACGCCGAGCTTGGAGTCCGGCGTGATCGCCACGTGTTGGATCGGCCCCTTGTGCCCGGCGAGGATCACGGGCTTGCGCGCCGGGACCGGGGTGAACAGGTCCCACATGCGCGCGGTGGTGTCCTGGCTGCCGGTGAGCAGCCAGCGTCCGTTCGGCGACACGGCCACGCTCAGGACCGGGCCGTCGTGGGTGACCGTGCGCGGGCGCGCGGGCTTGCCCGAGTCGAGCTTCCAGATCTTCGCCGACATGTCGTCGCTGCCGGTGCAGACGAAGCTGCCGTCGGCGGCCATCGCCACGTCGTTGATGATCCCCGTGTGGCCCGAGAGCACGCCGGTCGTGTGCGTTGGGTCGGCGCCGTGGAGATCCCAGATGCGCGGCTGACCGTCCTCTCCGGACGTGACCATCCAGCGGCCGTTGGCGCTGACGTCGAGCGCCGTGACGATGCCCTTGAGATCGCGGATGGTTCGCGCGTCGGTGCCGGGATCCTCGGCTCGCAGGTTCCACAGCATGACCTTGCGATCCTCGGCAGCGGTCACCAGCCAGCGGCCGTCGGCCGTGGTCATGGCGTGCTGGATCGTGTTGCTGTGACCCCGCAGGGTGACGGGCGGGAGCGTGGGCTTGGACAGATCCCAGACCCGCGCTTCGGTGCCGGACGTGGCGATGACCTTGTCGCCGATCGGCGTGATCGCTACCGCTTCGATCGCCTTACCGGAGCCGGCGTTGCCTTCGGCGACCAAGGCTTGACCGTTGGTGCCCTCGAGCGTCTCGCGGAGGTTGCGTTCGGGATCGGAGTTGACGACCACCGCAGTGGTAGCGACGAGGTGGAGCGCGACGGCGGCACGCAGGACCGCGCCGTGCGGATCGGTCTGAGCAGCCGCGAGCGCGTCGGAGGCGAGCGGGTTGGCGAGCTCGTAGATCTCGGTCTCGCCCGCGCGGACACCGACCTCGCCGCCACCCTCGTCGTCCTTGTCTCCCGCCTCTTTCTCGTCCTTGTCGGGCGCGTCGCCGACGAGCAACTTGGCGACCAGACCTCCGGCACCGACCGCGCCCGCCAGCGCGCCGACGATCGCTACGGTGCGAATGGTTCGCTTGCGCTTGCCCGCCTTGCTGGCCTCGATGAATTCGCGGTGGAGGCTGGTCGGCTTGGGCTCGCGCGCGCGCGCCCGCTCGTACCACTTCTCCATGTCCTGCAGGTTCTTGCCCCGCAGCAGCATGTTGTCCTGCCGGCCGCTGTCGTCCCAAGCGTTGGCCAGCTCGTCCCAGCGCAGGTACTCGTCGTCGGGGTCGCCGGGCTTCTTGCGATCGGGGATCCGAGCCTTGGGATCGGCGACGGCTCCACCTGCTCCGAGGGCACCACCACCGCCGAGCGCTGCGCCACCGCCGAGCGCTGCACCGCCACCATACGCGGCGCCACCGACCAAGCTCGGTGCGCCTCCGGCAGCGGCCGAGCCAACACCCGGGCCGCCAACGAGGCTCGGCATACCGCCCGCGCCGGGGTTGAACGAGGGACCGACGGCCGAGGGATCGTTGAAGCTCGGGGGACCACCGAGCGGGGCCGGGCCACCGAGCGGCGGACCGCCGAGGTTGGGGGGGCCACCGAGCGGCGGACCGCCGAGGTTGGGGGGACCACCTGCGAGGTTGGGAGGACCGCCCAGTGGTGGCGGTCCTCCGGGTCCAGCCGACATCTTGGGAGGTCCTGCGAGGCCGAGCGCCGGTGGAACGGTGCTCGTGGAGTCACCGAGGCCGAGCCCTGGAGGACCACCGAGGTTGGGCGGGCCACCCGAGTTAGGAGGTGCACCACCGAGGCGAGGAGGGCCGCCGCCGAGCGAGGGCGGCATGGTCATTCCAACGTCGCCACCTGGAGGAGGACCGCCGAGCTTCGGAGGACCTGCGAGGCCCATCGGTGGCGGCATGGTCATGCCGGGGGAACCGAGCGTGGGCGGACCACCGGCTCCGAGGGAAGGCGGGCCGCCGAGGGAAGGAGGGCCGCCGAGGGAAGGAGGGCCATCACTCCCGCCGCCGATACCCATCATTGGAGGCAGCGTTTGACCTCCCAATCGC
>CBFGLP010001584.1:0-2936 GCA_965649595.1 uncultured Myxococcales bacterium
GACCAGCCCGACCAGCCCGACCAGCTCGACCAGCCCGATGATCCGTCCGGGCCGAAGGGCGACGACGACGATGGGCCGAGCAGCTGAGCCGAGCCACTTCGGCGTGCTCCTGCTCGACAAGCCGAAGGGCCCAACCTCGCACGACCTGGTCGCGTGGGTCCGCTGGGCGCTGCGCGAGCGTTCGGTCGGTCACTGCGGGACGCTCGACCCCGCAGCGACCGGGCTGATGGTCGTGTGCGTCGGCGCGGCGACCAAGCTGGTCGAGTACCTGACCGGCGTCGACAAGCGCTACCGGGCTCGCTTCGTGCTCGGTCGCTCGACGACGACCGCCGACGCCGAGGGCCAGACCTTGGCCGAGGCGCCCGTGTCCGACGAGGTGCTGGCGCGGGTCGAGTGCTCGCTGGCGGCGATGGTCGGCTCGCTCGAGCTAGCGCCGCCGGCCTACTCGGCGATCAAGATCGACGGTCAGCGGGCGCACGCGCTCGCGCGGGCTGGTGACGCGCCGGAGCTGCCCCGGCGAGCGATGGCGCTCCACCGTGTCGAGCTGCTGGCGGTCGGGCGAGGGGAGGGGCCCGAGCTCTCGGAGCCGCACGAGCACGCGTTCGTCGACGCGATCGTCGACGTCGCCAAGGGCACCTATGTCCGTTCGCTCGCCGAGGAGCTCGGTCGCCGCGTCGGCGTGCCTGCGCACCTCGGCGCGCTCGAGCGGCTGGCCTGCGGTGGACTGGACCTCGAGCATCCCTTGGCCGTGAGGCAGCTCAAGGCTCGGGTGCTCGAGGACGAAGCGCCCTCCGCCCACACCGATCGCCCTCCGCGGTGGCGCATCGAGATCCCCTTCGGTCTGCACGAGCTCCCGCTGGAGCGCGAGGCGACGGGCGCATGGCTGCGCGATCGCCTGATCGCGCCGTGGACCTGTCTGCCCTTCGAGAGCCTCGTGGTCGAGCGGCCCGATGCGCGTACCGAGGCGCTCTTGGCCCGCCTGCGCCACGGCCAGCGGCTGAGCCTCGATCCCGGGGCCCTCGCAGGGCTTGCGCCTTTGGCCAGTGGAGACGGGCTTTGCGCGATAGTTGAGCCCGCAGGCCACTTGCTGATCGCCGAACGCGACCAGGGGCGGCTCGCTCCGGTCCGTCGGATCAGCTTCGAGCTCGATGCCCAACGCACGTCTCGCGAGCTTCGCGACGGTTGACAGCCGTCCCGCTCGCTTGGATGCTGCGCCCTCGAATCCAGTCGACGACGACCCTCGCCGGGGAAGGCCCCGGACGCAGGTCAGCCCCTCGGGGGCTGAGAAGGCAGACCTGAACCAATGTCCCTTTCGACCGACCGCAAAGCCGAGATCATCGGCAAGTTCAAGCGGGCTGAGGCCGACACCGGCTCGCCCGAGGTGCAGATCGCTCTCCTCACCGAGCGCATCAATCACCTGACCGAGCACTTCCGCATCCACGAGAAGGACCACCACGGTCGCCGTGGGCTGCTCAAGCTGGTCGGCCAGCGCCGCCGGCTCCTCGATTATCTGCGCGAGCGGGACTATGACCGCTACAAGCAGATCATCGAGGATCTGAACATCCGCAAGTAGTCCTTCGCCGCCGCCGGTCCGTGTCTCGCTGCCCGCTTCGGCCTGATGGTCGAGCGGGCGCGATGACCCGCAAAGTCGGGTCCGGGAGCACGGCCGCGTGCCTCGAAGGTCGGTGCTCGATCCTCGCTCCGCAGAGGCACGATCCTCGGGGTCGTGCCTGCGCTTGGAGATCCGTTTGCTCGGCGATCAGCGCCGAGCTAGCCGATCGAGCCCATCCATCGATTCGCGAAGCCTGCTTCCGTAGCGAGACCGATCGTGAGCGGATCCGAACGCCGTGGGCCGGATCCCTCTCGAACCGTCGGTTGGCACAATCGGGTTTCGACCCACGGGAGCGAGCGAAAACGATGGAAGCCATTCGAGAAGTCGCCAGGGTCGGAGATCGCGAGATCGTCTTCGAGACCGGCAAGTTAGCCAAGCAAGCCAATTCCGTGGTCATCACGCTGGGGGAGACCTCGGTGCTGGTCGCCGTGACCGTCAGCCGCGAGCCGAAGGACCTGCCCTTCATGCCGCTGACCGTCGAGTACCGCGACGCGAACGCGGCCGCCGGCAAGATCCCCGGCGGCTACTTCAAGCGCGAGGGTCGGCCGACCGAGAAGGAGATCCTGACCTGCCGCCTGACCGACCGTCCGATCCGGCCGCTCTTCCCCAAGAGCTTCCGGCACGAGACGCAGGTCATAGGCACCGTGCTGTCGAACGACCTGCAGAACGAGCCCGACGTGCTCGCGATGTCGGGCGCCTCGGCGGCGCTGGCGATCAGCCCGGCGCCCTGGGCCGGTCCGGTCGCGGGCATTCGCGTCGGTCGGGTCGACGGCCAGCTGATCGCGTTCCCGACCTTCGAGGAGCTCGCGGACTCGGATCTCAACCTCATCGTCGCGTGCAGCGATGACGCGATCGTGATGGTCGAGTGCGGGGCCTTGCAGATCCCCGAGCCCGAGATCATCGACGCGTTGATGTTCGCCAAGGAGATGACGCTGCCCTTGGTCGAGGCGCAAAAGCGCCTGCGCGAGCGGGCCGGTAAGCCCAAGTTCGAGTGGGTCGAGGCGCCGGTCGACAAGGAGTTCCGCGCGCTGGTCCAGGACAAGGCCCGCGCGGCGATGATCGACGCGTTGCAGATCCTCGGCAAGCACGAGCGACACCAGCGGGTCGACGCGATCCGGGCCGCGGTCACGACCGAGCTGATCGCCCAGTACCCCGAGCGCGGGTCCGAGATCGGCTCGGCGCTCGACAAGCTCGAGAAGCAGATCGTCCGCGGTGCGACGATCGCCGGCCGCCGGATCGACGGGCGCGGCCCGACCGACATCCGCCCGCTCTACATCGAGGTCCACCCCTTCGAGCGCCCGCACGGCTCGGCGCTGTTCCAGCG
>CBFGLP010001585.1:0-4852 GCA_965649595.1 uncultured Myxococcales bacterium
CGCAGCATCGCAACCGAAGCGTCGCCCTCTTCGCCAGTCGAGCTGCCGACCAGCAAGAACGAGGGCGTGCCCTGAGCGGGCGCGCTCACGAGGGCCTTTAGCGCGACCTCGTGCTGAGCGCTCAGCTCGGTCGCGCCCGGCTCGAAGAACACCTGCGTGACCCGCAGCGAGGGCGCCTCCGCGCTGGCCTCCGCGAGGCTCGGCAGCGACTCCTCGCCCTGCGCTCCCACGGGCACGAAGCCATGCTCGGCGACCAGCGCCTGGCCCTGCTCGCCGAGCACGAAGCGGAGAAACGCGATCGTGTCGCGGCTCGGCTGGTTGCGCGTGTAGAGCAAGAGCGGCCGATAGATCGGGTAGGTGCCCGCGCTGATCGAGTCGAGCGTGGGCTCGCTCGCCGGCTTACCGGCGACCGGCGAGATCGCCAGCACCTTCACCGCGTCGCTCGCCCAAGCAGCGCCGAGATAGCCGATCGCCCCGGGGTCGTCGGCGACCTGGGCCGCGAGCTCCTGCGAGCTCTCGATGTAGCTCGTCCGCTCGGCGAAGTCAGCCGCCGAGTCGGCCGCGTCCGCTCGCAGGACCTTGCTCGTGAAGAAGTCGTGCGTGCCCGAGCTCTTCGACCGGCTGAGCCGCACGATCGCGAGGTCCGGCCCGCCGAGCTCCTTCCAGTTGCTGACCTCGCCGGTGAACACGGCCGCGAGCTGGCCGAGGCTCAGCTGCGTGATCGGGTTCTCCGGATGCACGATCACCGCGATGCCATCATAGCCAATCACGAATTCGCGCAGCGCCACGCCCTGCTTGGCGGCGGCGCTCAGCTCCGCCTCGCTCACGGCCCGCGATGACGCGCCGATCTCGGCGCTTCCATCGAGCAGCCCCGCGAAACCAGTGCTCGAGCCGAGCGCCTCGACCGTGACCAGCACGTGGCCATCGATCTCGCCGTAGGCCTTCGCGAGCGCCGGACCGAGGTCGCCACCGATCGTGTCCGAGCCCTTGATGCGAACGGCCCGACGACCGCGTGGGTCGGCCTGCTCGAAGCGCACCGGCACGTTGATCCAAGCCTCGACCGCCTGGCCATCGAGCGAGGCAGCGGTGAAGCGATAGTGCTCGATCGCGTCGAGGGCGGCCTGCTCGAAGTCCGCAAGCTCGGTCCGCGAGCGATAGATCTTGCTCTCGACGACCTTGCCCTGCCGATCGAGGTGCACCCGCACGACCACGCTCGGATCGAGCGAGGTGGTCCTCGGAGCGACCGCCGACACGGCGTGGTCCACCTTGGGCGGCGTGCCGCCGGCCTGCTCGAGGTCCGCGGCCTCGTGGATCGTGCCGTCGAGGGGCTGGGTGGCGACCGGCTCGGCGCCATCGCTCGCAGGCCGCTCGCCCTCGGCCAGCTCGTCCTCACCACCGCGACTGCCCAGCTCGACGCCGATCAGCACCGCGACGATCGCCAGCACCACCCCCAGGGCCGCCCAGATCACCAGCTTGCCGATCCCGCGCTCGGCCTCGACCGAGGGCAGCGAGCTCGTTCGCGCGGTCGCGGTGGGGGTGCTCGGCTCGCGGGTATGGCTCGCGCTCGCGATCGGGTTCGTGCCCGTG
The DNA here is from genome assembly GCA_965649595.1 of uncultured Myxococcales bacterium. Lineage (GTDB taxonomy): Bacteria > Myxococcota_A > Polyangia > Nannocystales > Nannocystaceae > Plesiocystis. The sequence goes on from CBFGLP010001585.1 coordinate 1,588, forward strand.
ATCACGGACGCGGACGAGCCAGAGATCGACGCGCTGCTCGACGCCGAGGGCTCCAGCCGTGCCGGCGTGGTCGGCCGGATCAGCGAGCCCTCGTCCTGTCGCCGCGCCGCCTCGAGCAGGAGCTCCTGCCAGGTCTCGCGGATCGTCCGCGTCCGCGTGACGATATCGGGCTCGACCTGATACTCGAGCTCGGTCGCCGCGACCATTGCATAGATCGCGTCCGCACCGACCAAGTCGCCGTAGACCGCGTGGACGATGCGACCCCCCTCGAAATAGATCTGCCCGTCCCCCTCGGGGCCCGCCGCGACCAAGCGACCGGTCCTGCGGGCGTTGGCCGTCGATTGGATCAGATCCGCGAGCGGGAGAGATTCGCTGGAAGCGCGCAGCGCCATCGCGGCGGAGCCTAGCGACTCTCGGTCATCGTCGATCTCACCGGCAGTGACAGCTCGGTCGCAGATTCGTGAACAAGCCCGGAGGTCGACGCATAGATCGCTGCTGTCACCAGCATGAGTTCACAGGTTCGTCATGGTGGCTCCGCCTGCCGGCAACGTGGATATCGGAATGGTCCGCGCTAGCAATGCTACGTTCTTCCACGAATTCCCACCCCTCTTTGGTCCTCCTCTCGAGCGCCCTCTTGCTCGCGCCCCTCGCTTGCAACAATGACACCGGCGACGACGAGATCGGCGACGAGACCGGCACCGGCGAGGCCGAGAGCAGCGATTCGAGCGACGCGGACTCGTCCGATTCCAGCGATTCGAGCGACTCAACCGACTCGAGCAGCGACGACTCGACCGATTCGAGCACCGACGACTCGACCGATTCGAGTGATTCCAGCAGCGACGATTCGACCGACTCGACCACCGACGACGCCACGGAGACCGACGACACCACGGAGACCGGCGACGGCGACCTCTCGCTGACCAGCCTCGAGGTGCTCGGCACCTACACGACCGGGGTCTTCGACGAGGGCGCCGCCGAGATCGTCGACTACCACGCCGCCAGCCAGCGGCTCTTCGTGGTCAACGGCGCCGACGAGGCGATCGACGTGCTCGACCTCGCCGACCCGAGCAACCCGACCCTCGTCGATCAGCTCGCGGTCGCCGAGTGGGGCGAGTCGCCCAACAGCCTGGCCGTCCACGGCGACTGGTTGGCCGTGGCGATCGAGGCGATCAACAAGCAAGCGCCCGGCGTGGTGCTGATCCTCGACGCCGACACGCTCGACTACGTCAACCACCTGACCGTCGGCGCGCTGCCGGACATGCTCACGTTCAGCCCCGACGGCAGCAAGCTGCTGGTCGCCTGCGAGGGCGAGCCTTCGCAGGACTACTTGGTCGACCCCGAGGGCTCGATCGCGATCATCGACCTCAGCGGCGACGTCGCGGCGCTGACCGACGCCGACGTGCAGCTCGCCGAGTTCTCGGCGTTCACGCTGGCCAACCTCGACCCGCAGGTGCGCGTGTTCGGGCCCGGCTCGAGCGTCGCCGAGGACCTCGAGCCCGAGTACATCGCGGTCTCGCCCGACTCGACGCAAGCTTGGGTCACGCTGCAGGAGAACAACGCGATCGCGATCATCGACCTCGCGACTGCCACGGTCACCAACGTCGTCGCGCTCGGGTTCAAGAACCACTCGCAGGCCGGCAAGGGCCTCGATCCGAGCGACGACGACGGCGCGGCCGCGATCGCCAACTGGCCGGTGTTCGGCATGTACCAACCCGACGGGATCGCCAGCTTCGAGGTCGCCGGGCAGACCTTCTTGATCAGCGCCAATGAGGGCGACGCGCGCGACTACGACGGCTTCGGTGAGGAGGTCCGGGTCAAGAACCTGACCCTCGACAACGCCGTATTCCCCAACGCGTCCGAGCTGCAGGCCGACGAATTGCTCGGCCGCCTCAACGTGACCGAGTCGCTCGGCGACATCGACAACGACGGCGAGTGGGAGCGGCTCTACGCGTTCGGCTCGCGCTCGGTCGCGATCTGGACCGCCAACGGCTCGCTCGTGTGGGACAGCGGCGAGCTGCTCGAGCAGGTCACCGCCGACGCGCTGCCGGAGTTCTTCAACAGCGACCACACCGCCAACGAGCTCGACAACCGCAGCGACAACAAGGGCCCCGAGCCCGAGGGCGTGACCGTGGCCGAGCTGTGGGGCAAGCCCTACGCGTTCGTCGGGCTCGAGCGGATCAGCGGCGTGGTCGTGCTCGACCTGAGCGATCCGCAGGCGCCCGCGTTCGTGCTCTACGACAACTCGACCCGCGACTTCGCCGGGGATCCGGAGCTCGGCACCGCAGGCGATCTCGGGCCCGAGGGGCTGCACGTGATCCTCGCGGACCAAAGCCCGATCGGCGAGCCGCTGCTGGTCGTCGCCAACGAGGTCAGCGGTAGCACTACGGTGTATCGGATCGTCGGCGAGTGAGGCATTCGCCTCGCGCTCGAAAGGGACGACACGGCTCGTGTCGTCCCTTTCGAGTTGCTCGCCTGTCTCGCCGTCGACAAAAAAGCGGGCGAGCCCGAAGGCCCGCCCGCTCACGGAGTCACCCTGCCTAGGCGAACTCGATCACGGTGCGTAGTTGATCCAAGCCTCGGTGGTCCAGTTGGTCCCGGCCGGATCGACCGCGCCGATGTAGTTGGTCGGCTCGCAGCTGTCGCCGACCGTGCCGTCGCCAGCGACGTCGCCCGAGGGCACGATGTCGGGGCTGCCCCACGCCGCGCTGCCGAGCCCGGGATCGCTCTCGAGGTTGGCGTTGGTCGCATCGAGGACCCACGCCTCCCAGCCGGCGTCGTCGAGCGAGTCGGCGCCCGAGGCAAACTTCGGCGTGCCGTTGCCGAAGAAGATGTTGTTGGCGATCGTGATGCCGCCCGCGTCGGCGACCAAGTAGGTCGCCTCGTCCGAGAGCAGGGCCCCGGTGCCGGTCACGTTGGTGATGATCGAGGCGAACCACTGGCCCTCGGTCCCCTCCTTGACCGTGATGCCCTTGCTCTTGTCACCGCCCGCGCCGGAGCCGACGCAGGTCACGTTGCAGAGCGTCGGCGAGGTCAGCGGAGGAGCGTCGAACACGGTGCCCTGGTTGGAGACCTCGAAGCAGTTGTCGCCGACCGCCGGATCCTGGTGGATGAACACGTGCTGGAGCGTGCCGCCGAAGCCCTGGTCGATGTCGAGCGAGTCGTCCTGCGCGCCAGTGACGACGACGTGGTCGACATCGAAGCCGCCGCCGAACCACTCGATGCCGTCGTCGCTGCCCATGTGCGACTGCACGTGGTGGACGGTCGT
>CBFGLP010001586.1:0-7822 GCA_965649595.1 uncultured Myxococcales bacterium
ATGTCATCGAAGGATCCGTCTCCTGCTGTCGTCCATGACAACCCGGTAGCTGAACCACCAAAAGATGCGTTCAGTACGATTGACGCGGTCGAACAAATGGTCTGAGCCGAACGATCTCGCTCGCGCTGGGACGCGCGCGCAGGATCGCCTGCATCGTCGAGATCGGCGTAGCCTGCGGGTTGCCGTCCTCGAAGACGAACCCTAGCCCGACCAAGATCACCCCTTGAAATGCGAAGCCGACGTTCTCGGCGAGCGACTTGGGCGTCTCGTCATTCGAGCCCGCGAGCAAGTAAGCAGAAATGCGGGGGACCGGACAGCCGTCGAGTTGGGCTGGGTAGCTCGCGCCCTTGCGAACGTGCAGCGCGCTGACCACGACCGTCGCTTTTCCAGGCCACGCGATCCGCCGCGTCGCCGAGTAGATCACCCCTCCGCGACGGACCACGTGCGCCAGGCCCCCCTCGCGCGTGTCGCCTTGCGCGATCGTATTGGTCGCGAGCATTCCGATGCAGCCGCCTTGCCGGGTCAGATCGAACATTCGGCGAAGGAAGAACGCCGAGAGATCGGCGTTGCCCGAGCCGCCCTGATAGCTGCGATCGAGCCAGACACGGTACTCGACCCCGAGCGACGCGCTGATCCGACGACCGCCGAGGAAGGGAGGATTGGCGAGGAACACTGAGAAGCCTGGATCGTCACCAACAAATACGTCCGGGAACTCTCTTTGCCAGCAAAACCGGCGGAATCCAGGCTCGGGGGCCTCGTCAATCAGCGAATCACCGCACTTTAGCCCGTGGTCGAGGAATCGCAGCGGTACATCGCTGGCCTGCGTCAATAACCATAACGAGAGCCGCGCCAGCTCGACCGCGATCGGGTTCTTGTCCACGCCGTAGAGGCAGCGCTCGGCGACCAGGCGGCGTGCATGCAAGGGGTCGGTCGTCTGGCGGTCCCGCGCGAGCACCAGCACCGCGGCCAGCTGCCGGCACGCCTCGAGCAAGAACGCGCCCGAGCCCATCGCGGGATCACACACCTTCAACGCGAGGATCTGCGCCTGCGTCGGGCTCGGGCCGAGCGCTTCGAGCAAGGGTCGCAGCGTGGTCCGAACGATCGGCTCCGTCAGCGAGCGCGGCGTATAGTGAGATCCGGTCCGCCGCCGCTCGTCGCCAGCCAGCAGTGACTCGTAGAGCGAGCCGAGCTGCTCGATGTCCAGCGCCCGCTCGGCGTTCTGCCGAGCGCCGCGCAGGATCAGGCCGTGCAGCACGCGATCGCGCGCGGTCACGCTGATGCGGGCGAGCTGATCATCGTCGAAGTAACGTCGCTCCAAGTCGATCAACCGCTCGCCCACGCGGCGCAGATCCATACGCTCGTCGGAGCGGCCGAGCACGGGCTCGTCGCCCGACGAGCGCCCGCGCTCGTCCACGTGCAGCAAGAACGCCGCGCGCAGCAGCAAGCGCTCGGGTCCCTGAGCCTCGGCCATGCTCGAGAGCTCGCGCCGCAGCTCGACCAGCGCTTGCAACACTCGAGCCGCGTCCTCGCGCATGCGTCACCTCGAGATCCCTACACACCGACTCAATTCGAGCTGCGCGCGACCGAGCGTCGATTCGTAGATCGACCCGATCTGCTCCGGTTCGTGCGACAACTCCACGACGACCAGCTCCCATCGCTCTCGATGTCTCGATCCTACACCCGAGGTGCTCCGGCGGGATAGCCAGCGCCTCGAGTGCGCGATGGTGCGCCGTCATGGGCAGGTCCGAGCGCCCAGCGAGCGCGGCCGAGCAGCACGACGCGGGTAATCACACGAAAAAACGCAGGAATCTCGGCGCGTCTCATCGTCGTGCTGCGCAGACACTTCGTTCGCAATTGATTGAAGCGGATCGCCGAGCCACCGACACTACCGGGCCGGACACTCCCATGAAACATCATACAGTTTCGACCCCTGCCTTCGCGCGCAGCCTCGTCTTCGGCGGATTCGCGCTCGGAACCCTCGCCCTGAGCGGCTGCGGCGATCCCTGCCTCGATGACGGCCTCGGCAAGCGGGGCTCGGAGTGCGTACAACAGGAAGCTGGCGACGAGCTCGGGACCGAGACCGACACCGGCGAAGAGACGGCCGACACCTCGGAGGAGACCGACGCCGAGGTCGGGACCGAGGACGCCGAGAGCGAGACCGAGACCGCGGATACGGGCAACACCGACACCTTCTGCGCCGACGAGGACAGCGACGGCTTCGGTGATCCTGGCGACTGCACCGAGGTTCCCGAGGGCGAGGACCCGCCCGCCGGGACGGTGCCCGAGGACCAAGCGACCGACTGCGACGACGGCGACCCCAACACCTTCCCGGGTGCGGCCGAGAACGACTCGCCCGACGCCTGCATGACCGACGCGGACGAGGATGGCTACGGCGACGACACGCCGAGCGGTTCGGGCGTCGAGGCGGGCAGCGACTGTGACGACGGCAACGGCAACACCTTCCCGGGCGCGGCCGAGATCGAGGGGCCCGACCAGTGCATGAAGGACGAGGACAACGACGGCTACGGCGAGCAGCAGCCGGGCGAAGGCGTCGACCCCGGCTCGGACTGTGTCGACACCGACGCGGCGATCTTCATGTGCGTGCTGTGGTGCATCGACAACGACCTCGACGGCTTCGGTGACCCCGGGATGTGCGTGGGCGTGCCCGAGGGTGAGGAGCCGCCGACCAACTCGGTGCCCAACGACGGCGACTGCGTCGACTCCAACCCCGACATCTACACGGGCGCCGCCGAGCAGGAGCCCGAGCTGTGCACGGCCGACATCGACGACGACGGGTTCGGTGACGACTCGATCAGCGAGACCTTCCCGAGCGCCGAGAACGGGACTGATTGCCTCGACAGCGACGCCAACGCGTTCCCGGGCGCGGCCGAGGTCGACGATCCGGCCGCGTGCATGCTCGACGCCGACAATGACGGCTGGGGCGACGACACGGCGCCCGAGGGCGTGGTCATGGGCCGCGACTGCGACGACGAGGATGGCGGCAAGGTCGTGTGCGTGGACGTGAACCCCTCGTGCGCGGACACCAACCTCGGCATGGGCACGCAGTTCGACGCGATGGCCTGGGGTGGCGATGGCAACTACACGTGGCTGTGGGACAACGCCGACACGCTCGACGATCCGATGATCCCCAACCCGGTCGCGACGCCGACGGAGATCACCACGTACACGGTCACGGCCACCGACGGGCTCGGCAACGCCGGTAACGACAAGGTCACCGTCCACCTCAATGACGCACCCTGGGTGCTCGGTGGCCAGGACGCCGAGTGCATGGCGATCGGGTTCCTCGGCGCCGCGGCGCCGCACTCGTTCGCCAACAACGGGACCACGACCTGCACGACCGGGAACTCGGACCCGACCGCGTACGTGTGCCCGACCGTGCACGAGAACGCGAGGATCACCGGCACGATGGTCGTGAACCCGCCGGCCGACGACGACGACTTCATCGGGTTCGTGTGGGGCTGGCAGAACTCGGATCAGTACTACCTGCTGCACTGGAAGCAGGCGGCGCAGAACATCGGCGGCTGCAACAGCGCGGCTGGCATGACGGTCAAGCTCGTCGATCGGGTCGAGGCCTACTCCGCCGGCGACTTCACCTGCAACACCGACACGCCGAACACCACGGTGTTGCTGACCCCGGCGCAGACCAGCACGCAAGGGTGGGCGCACGGCGTGCAGTACGGCGTCGAGCTGCTCTACGCGCCGGACCAGACCGAGATCACGATCACCAACCTCGGCAACAACACCGTCGTCGCCAACTTCGTGGTCGCGGACGGCACGTACCCGAACGGGCAGTTCGGGACCTTCGACTACTCGCAGATCCGCGCCTGCAACGGGCCGTGGAACTCGAGCTGCCTGTAGTCCGTCAATCCGCTGGCGAAGAGGGGGCCCGCTTCGGTGGGCCCCCTCTTCGCCGTATTCTCGCCCCCGGTGAGCGACCCGACGCGCGACGACCCGATCGACCCCGAGCGCCTGCAGGTGTGCCTCGAGGTGCTCGCCGCCGCGCATGGGCTGGCGCCCGACGATCCTCGGCTGGTCCAGCTCGAGCAAGCGAGCGCGCACCTGCGCAAGCGGGCCAAGCAGCTGCGCAAGCAGGCACGGGCGAGGCGGACGCGGGCCGCCGACCTCGAGCGAATGGCAGGGACCGGGCGCTGGCGGGACTGGGACGCGGGCCGATTGCCGAGCGATCCCGAGATCGACGATTCCCCAACCAGCGAGCCTCAGCCGAGCGACCTGGGGCCCCGGCTCCATCGCCAGCAGAACTGTTACATCTGCAAGCAGCCCTATCGAGATCTGCACTTTCACTATCACATGCTCTGCCCGACCTGCGCGGCGGAGAACTGGGAGGCACGGACGCGGCGGGCCGATCTGAGCGGCCGGCGGGCGTTGCTGACCGGAGGGCGGATCAAGATCGGGTTCGAGCTCGCGCTCAAGCTGCTGCGCGATGGCGCCGAGCTGCTGGTGACGACGCGCTTCCCTCGCGACGCGATCCGGCGCTTCGCGGCGCTGCCCGACTTCTCGCAATGGAGCGATCGCCTGCGGGTGGTGGGGGTCGATCTGCGTTACCTCCCCGGCGTGCTCGGGCTCGCGCGGACGCTGCTGGACGAGGGTCGAGCGATCGACATCATGATCCACAACGCGGCCCAGACCGTCGCCCGACCGCCCGCTTGGTATCGTGAATTGGCGCTGCGCGAAGCAGAGCCCTTGCCTGAGGAATTAGCTGGCTTGGAGCTCGCCGTGGGCGAGGACGCGACGATGATCCAAGCGGCGCTCCCCCGACCCGCGGAGCTCTCGCTCGCTACGAACCAAGCCGACCACCTGCGTCGCTTTCATGCGCTGTGCCGCACGCAGGACGAACCCGAGCACTTCCCGCTCGGCCAGCTCGACGAGGAGCAACGGCCGCTCGATCTGCGCGCGCGCAACAGCTGGACGCTCGGGCTCGAAGAGGTCGAGCCGGTCGAGCTGGTCGAGGCGCAGCTGGTCAACGCGATCGCTCCGACGCTGCTGACCCAGCAGCTGCGACCGCTGCTCGATCGCTCGACGGCGCCCGATCGCCACGTGGTGTTCGTGTCGGCGGTCGAGGGGCAGTTCTCGTACGGCAACAAGACCCACCGGCACCCGCACACCAACATGGCCAAGGCGGCCCTGCACATGCTCACGCGGACGAGCGCGCAGGCGTGGGCGGAAGATCGGATCTACATGGTCAGCGTCGACACCGGCTGGGTCACGCAGGAGCACGCGGAGGCGACCAAGCAGCGGCTCGCGGCGCGAGGCTTTCGTCCGCCGCTCGACGTGCTCGACGGGGCGGCGCGGGTCTACGACCCGATCGTGCGTGCGGCCGCGGGCGAGCCGGTGTGGGGCTGCTTGCTCAAGGACTATCGACCGGCGGCTTGGTAAGGTCGGGGTCGCCATGCAGGAGCGACCACTGCCCGAGCTGCTGTGCCCGGCGATCCGGGTGCCGGAGATCGAGCCTTGCGACCCCGCCGAGCTCGAGCCCTTGCTCGCGTGGCTGCGGGCGGACACGCCGGCGAGCGAGGTGACCGTGTTCCCGCGCGGCACGGCGATGCCCGACGGGCGCCTCGATCTGTGCAAGCAGTCGCTCGGCCTCGCCAACGCGACGCGCTTGTTCGGGGCGCTGCGCGGGAACCATCGCGTCCGCAACCTGCTGCTCGGGACCGACGGGCTGCGCGACGCGGGGGCCGAGGCGGCAGCGCGGATGCTCGCGGATCCCGAGGGCCCCACGCTCGATACGCTCTACCTCGGGTGCAATCACATCGAGCCCAAGGGGGTGAGCGCGCTGGCGGAGGCAATCGTCCAGCATCCGGTCCGGGCGCTGTGGTTGAAGCGCAACCCGGTCGGCAGCGAGGGCGCGCGGGCGCTCGCGGACATGCTGCGGCGACAGCCCGCGCTCGAGGTGCTGGATCTGACGAACACGCAGCTCGGTGACGAGGGCGTCGGGATCTTGGCGGACGCGCTGATCGAGCAGGCGAGCGCCGAGCAGGGCGCTTCCGGACCGAAGGGCTTGCAGGTGCTGCTGCTCGGCGGCAACGGCGTGGGACCGGCCGGGGCCGAGCGGCTGGCGGAGGTGCTTGCAGTGCATCCGCACCTACGCGAGCTGGGCCTCGCGGTGTCGCGGCTGGGCGACGCCGGGGCGCGAGCGCTGGCGGGCGGGATCGCGGACAACCGTGGCTTGCAGGCGCTGGATCTGGCGAGCAACGGGATTGGCCCGGACGGCCTGGCTGCGCTGCTCGAAGGGCTGCGCGGGCAAGCTCGGGTGCATTCGCTCGACCTCGGCAGCACCCCCTCGACGGCGGCGCTGGGCGAGCGCGACAACGAGCTCTTGGATGCGCGCGGCGGCGAATTACTGGGGGATTTCTTGCGAGCGAATCCACCGCTTGCCAAGCTGGATCTTCGGCACGCGGGGATCCGCTCGCGCGGAGCGCTGCAGATTCGTGCGGGGCTCGAGCAAAGCGAGCATTTGTTCGAGCTGAAGCTCGGTAAATTCGTGGCGCGAAAGATCAAGCGGACGATTCGTGAAATGCTCGATACGAATCGGCAGCGGGCGCCCGCCGAATTGTTGGCGCCGCCCTGGCACGTGGCGGCGATCCTCAGCGTATATCGCAACAAGACGGCCGGCCGATGAACGGATGAATCGAGCGATCCGGATTACACCGGATCTTTGAACACCGGCTTGCGCTTCATGAAGCGCGCCTGCACGGCCTCGAGCTGGTTCGGCGTCCCGAGCAATTCGAGCTGCAGCGTGGTCTCGAGCGCGAGCGCCTCGGCGGGCGCTAGCCGGGGCGCCTCGTTCCACAGGCGCTTGGCGGCCCGCATGGCGTCGGGCGAGCGCTCGGCCAGCCGACGCGCGAGATCGCGGGCGACGGTGATCGGGTCTCCCGCGACCTGCGTGACCAGACCGAGCGCGAGCGCCTCGGGCCCCTCGACGACGCGGCCGGTGAAGGTCAGCTCCTTGGCGACATCGAGCCGGACCAAGCGCGCGAGCGTCTGCGTGATGCTCATGTCCGGGATCATGCCGTACTCGGTCTCGAGCACGCCGAGCCGGGCATCGGGGGCAGCGATGCGCAGGTCGGCACCGAGCGCGATCTGAAAGCCACCACCGACGCAGGTGCCGTGGATCGCCGCGATCACGGGCATCGGGAGCTGAGTCCAGGCGAAGCCGACCCGCTGGGCGACGTTGGCGATCTGGCCCGGCCCGCGCTCGAGCAAGCGCTCGCGCAGGGCCGGACCACCCGCGATGAAGCTCTTGAAGTCGAGCCCGGCGCAGAACGAGGGGCCATTGCCGAACAGCACGACCGCCCGCACGCCGCTCGCCGCAGCGACCCGCTCGGCGGCGTCGATCAGCCCCTCGAACATCGCGAGGTCGAGGCCGTTGTGCTTGTCGGGTCGGTCGAGGATCACTTCGGCGACGTGATCCTCGATCTGCACGCGGACGCGGGGCTGCTCGGACATGCGGGCGAGAGTAGCAGGGCGTGGGCCAGTGGATCAGTCGCGGCGACTGAGCCGGGCGAGCAAGGTCTTGCGATCGATGCCGAGGATCTTGGCCGCGCGGGTCTTGTTGCCGCCGACCGCCTCGAGCACGCGCAAGATGTGGCGACGCTCGACGGTGCTCAGGGACTCGAGCGCCTCGCCCTCGACCTCGGCCTCCTTGCTGGGCTCGGACGGCGGGGCGACCTCGCGATCGAGCTGCAGCGGTCGCGGCAGGTGCTCGGGCAAGATCGTGTCGCCGTCACACAAGGCGAGCGCGTGCTCCATCCAGTTGCGAAGCTCGCGGACGTTGCCGGGC
>CBFGLP010001587.1:0-3220 GCA_965649595.1 uncultured Myxococcales bacterium
GCTTCGTCGGCCCGTCCGGACCGAAGGGCCGCGAGCCAGGCGACACGCCCAGGATCGAGCTGGTCGGCGAGCGCAACGAGTACGGGCTCGACGGCGAGTACTGGCTGCGCTCGCTCAGCCCTGCATCGCCAGCCGTCGAGCCTGCCTCCGACTGAGCAGGGATCAGAGCGCCTGCAAGCCGTGCGGCGGCGAGGGGTTGACCAGCACCCCCGGCTCGCACTGGATCGTCACGTCGACGAACTCGACGCCCGGCTTGCTCGCGCGCAGCGTATAGGTCCCCGGCGGGACGTTCGTATAGAGGATGCCTCCATCGGTCGACGTCTCGGTCAGGTCGGCTTGCGGAATCACCGAGTCGTTGAAGTAGACCGGCCCGTGCTCGGGCGGAAGCGCCGGCTCGATCGCCACCGTGGCCCCGGACTCGCCGTGCGCGCCCTCGTCGTAGAGCGACTTGCCCACGCGGGTGACCGTGCTCGCGATCTGACAGGTCGAGGGATCCGGCTCGATCTGGACGATCGTCGCGAGCGCGGCGAAGGTCGCATCATCGGGCACCTGGAAGGTCACCCGCTCGACCGTGCCCGACTCGGGCAGCGTGAAGGTCTTGGTGTAGACCTTGGCGTAACCCTCGCGCTCGAACACGAAGGTCGCGTCGATGCCCGGGGGCAGCTCGAGCTCGAAGTGACCGTCGGCGTCGGTCGTGGTCGTCATCTCGGGCAGCTCGAGCACCGAGACCGTCGCGCCGGAGATCATGATGCCGGGCCCGAACGCGAACGCGTCGCCGCTGACGAGGATGATCTCTTCGTGACCGGTCTCGGTCGTGGCGGTGTCGGTCGAGTCGGAGCTGGTGTCGTCGGAGCCGGTGTCGTCGGTGTCGGTCGAGTCGGAGCTGGTGTCGGCCTCGTCGGAGCTGGTGTCGTCGGAGCCGGTGTCGTCGGTGCAGGCGGTCGTGAGCGAGGCGAGGAGGAGCAGGGGCGCGAAGCGACGCGGAGAAAATGTCATCGCGGGGAAGATAACCGCAACCGGACTGAGCGGAGGGCCCGAAGTGGCCGGGCCCTTCGGTCGACTCGCGCTAGTGCGCTCGCCAGCTTGCGAGCTGCTCCCGCAGCTTGCTCTTCATGAACTTCCCGGTCGAGTTGCGCGGGATTGCTTCGCTGCGTACGTATCCGTCCGGCAGCCACCACTTGGCCAGCCCCTTGCGCTCGAGGTGCGCCGCGAGTTCCTCGTCGGTCACGCTCGCGCCCGGCTCGAGCACGACTACCGCGAGCGGCCGCTCACCCCACTTTTCGTGGGGGACGGCGACCACGGCCGCCTCGAGCACGGCCGGGTGGCCCATCAACGCGTTCTCGAGCTCGACCGAGCTGATCCACTCGCCGCCGGACTTGATCAGGTCCTTGGTGCGGTCGCAGATCTTCACGTAGCCCTCGGGATCGATCGTCACCACGTCGCCGGTCCGAAACCACCCGTCGGCGGTCCACTTGTCGCTCCAGTCCTCGTCGTCGCCCTTGCCGTGGTGGTAGTCGGACGCGACCCAGGGGCCGCGGACCTGCAGCTCGCCCATGCTCTTGCCATCCCAGGGCAGCTCGCCCGCGTCACCGATCACCCGCACCTCGACGAAGGGGGCCGGGATGCCCTGGGTCGCGCGGACGCGGTACTGCTCGTCCTCGCTCGCGTCGGCCATCGACGCCTTGAGCCGCGCGACCGTGCCGAGCGGCGTGGTCTCGGTCATTCCCCACGCGTGCACTACCTCCAAGCCCAGCCGATCCATCGCGCGGATCATCGACTCGGGCGCCGCCGCTCCGCCGACGATCATTCGCATGTTCGGCTGCAACTGCCAGCGCCCCGGGCTCTGCTCGAGCAGCCGCTGGATGCCCAGCCAAACTGTCGGTACGCCGGCCGAGCAGGTCGCCCGCTCGGCCACGTAGAGATCGAGCAGGCTCTGCGGATCGAGGTGCGGCCCCGGGAACACCTGCTTGGCGCCGACCAGCGTGGCCGTGAAGGGCAGGCCCCAGCAGTTTGCGTGGAACATCGGCACCATCGGCACGACCGTGTCGCGCTGCGCGAGCCCCATCATGTCGGCCATCGACGCTGCGAACGAGTGCAGCACGATCGCGCGGTGCGAGTAGACGACGCCCTTTGGCCGCCCGGTGGTCCCGGACGTGTAGCACATGCCCGCAGGATCGCTCTCGCCGAGCTTCGGCGCCTGCCAGTCGTCGTCGACCTCGGCGATCAGCGACTCGTAGTCGGACACACCCTCTGGTAGCGGCGCGTCGGTCAGCCGGACAACGAACACCCGCTCGAAGAGCGCGTGCTCGCGGAAGGTCGCGAGCAGCCCGAGCAGCACGTCGTCGACGATCACGAACCGGTCCTCCGCGTGCTGGACGATCCACGCGAGGTCGCTGGGCGCGAGCCGGAGGTTGAGCGTGTGATAGACCCCGCCCGCGAGCGGCACGCCAAAGTAGGCCTCGAGGTGGGCGTGGTGATTCCACATCAAGGTCGCGACCCGCTCACCCGGGCGCAGGCCCGCGTCGAGCAGGCCCTTGGCGAGCCCGCGCGCGCGTCGTCGCAGGTCCGCGTAGCCATGCCGGCGCCGCGACTTATCGGGCATTTGCGAGACGATCTCGACCTTGGGGAACAGCCGCGCCGCCCGATCGAGCATGTGGTCGAGGGTCAGCGGGAAGTCCATCATCGTCGCGCGCGTGGTCATGCGCGGCGATGGTACCACCGCGGACGGGCTCACGCGCCGCTCAGGGCCGCTCGAGCAACCAACCGAGCACGTCGATCCGGCGAGCGAAGTGCAGCAGCTCCGGCGGCCGACCGCCGACGTGGATGCCCCACGCGTCGGTGACCGTGCAGACCTCGATGTCCGCCTCGGCCTTTTGTAGCGGCCATGGCTCGTGGTGAATCTCGCCACGCCGAGGTCGACCCTTGCGATCGACCGCGTACAGGCAATAGCGCTCGGTCAGCCAATGCTCGAGCGTGCCAGGCTGGGACCGATAGACCTCTCCAACTGGCCGATAGCGACCTTGGAACACGCCACCTTGCACGTCCGGGTGCCGGCGATCGCTGAAATAGCGGATCCACTCGCCGTCCTGCTCGCAAGCCATGATCGCGCGATAGTAGGGCAGGTGAAAACCCAGCCGGGCGCCGCGGACCGCCAGCGTGCTCGCGGCGTCGAGGCTGAAGAACCACACGCCTGGCTTGCCCTGGTGGACCACGTAGGTGC
>CBFGLP010001588.1:0-2020 GCA_965649595.1 uncultured Myxococcales bacterium
AGCATCGGCGAGTAGCGGACCTCCATGTACTTCACGCCCTCGCGCCCTGCGTCCTCGGCCAACTCGTAGGCGACCCGGTAGAGCGCGTCGGCGGTCTGCAGCACCTTCAAGGTGATGTCGAAGGCCTCGAGGTACTTGACCAGGCTGCCGGTGTTCTCGCCCGCGTGCAGGGCCTTGCGGAGCCCGGCGGTGTCCTTGGCGGGGAGCTCGAGCTTCTGCTCGGCGGCGAGCTCGAGGATGGTCTCGACGCGCAGCGAGCCGTCGAGGTGAACGTGGAGGTCTGTCTTGGGGAGGCGCTCGAAGAAGGAGAGCGGGAGTGTCGGTTTCACTGCGGATCAGGGTAGCACCGGATTCGCGAGCGCCGATACTCGGCTTGCTCCGAAGTGGAGTCGCGGCCCGAGTCCGTCTCGATGGCCGCGACTCGATCGCCCCGCTTCGCGTTGATCAGTTCGGGGGGACCACCGTCACCAGCAGCGGCGCTGCCTGATCGGCGGTCGCGGTGTTGTCCGCCGGCAGCGTCGAAATCTCCCACAACGTCGCGCCCCCCGAGCTTCGCCCGATCAAGCCGCTCTGGAGGAGCTCGACCGAAGGATCGGGACAGCCGGCCGCCTCCGGCGTCGGGATCGGGCCGACGTAGATCCATCCGCCGGGGAGTGACGCGGGATCCGAGATCTCGAAGGTGACCCTCAAATTGTACACCTCGACCGCCTCGATCAGGCTCTGCTCGATCCCGGTGACGGTGCACGCGATGTTGTTCTCGCGCGCGGGGTCGCAGAGCTCGTCTGCCCACGCTGCGAGCACCGCGTCGCCCTCGGGCTGCCCCTGAGCGAGCTCGGGGTGGTCGTCCATGTAGAAGGCCCGCAAGCAGTCGAGGTAGGTGACCGTGGCCACCACCTCGGTCGTGCCATCGAACACGCTCGGGTCCGCCGCGGTGGGCTCGATCTTGACGCCCCCGTGGAGCCCCAGCCCACCCTCGGTGTCACCGGTTTCGGTGTCGCCGGTTTCGGTGTCGCCCGTGTCGGACTCTTCGGTGTTGCCCGTGTCCGACTCTTCGGTGCTGCCGGTTTCGGTGTCGCTCGTGTCGGACTCCTCGGTATCGCCGGTCTCCCCGTTTTCGTCGGTCCCGTCTCCCTCTTCGGGATCGGGGCAGCCGGTCAGAGCTGCGAGCGCGAGCGGGAGCAGCAGGGCAGGGGTAAGCAGCGCCTTCATGTTGCCCAAGTAACATGAAGGCGCCGAATCGATCATCTCGCAGCCCTCAGCGAGCGCCCTGAGGCTGCGTGAACACCGACGACGGCCGCTGCTGTCGTGGGTGTCCAAATACGTGTCACGCTCGCGGTCGCGCCCGGGCATCGACCGACAGATGGCGGAGCGTGTAGCTTGGCCCCGTGCCGCCGAGCGAAGAGCCGCCGCCGGAGACTCGCCCCGAGCCGGGCCCACGTTACTTCCCGGGCGGCGAGCGGGTCGCGTTCTTCGTGTGCGTGGTCGCGGTCGTCGGTGCGACCGCGTACATGCTCTGGCCGATCCTCGTCGGGCCCTTGTTCGGGCTCGCCGGCGGGTCGCTGTTCGGCAAGCTGGTCGAGCGCTACTCGGGGCCACGCAAGCGCAAGCTCATCGCTGCCCTGATCACGATCTTCGTCGTCGTGCTGGTGCTCGGGCCCACGCTCGCGTTCACGATCTGGTTGGCGCAGGAGATCGCTGGCGAGGTCGCGCGGCTCTCGACGCGGGTCGATGAGCTCTCGGTGATGTTCGAGACGGCCGCCACTCGAGCCGGACCCCTCGGCCCGCCGCTGCGCGAGCTGGCCACCTCGCTCACGCGCGACCTCGCCAACGTGCTCCCGACGATCGCTCAGCGGGCCGGCGACTTCGCGGGGGCGATTGGGGCGTTCTTGGCCCAGCTCCTGGTCGGCCTCGTGCTCTTCTGCATGACCCTCTACTACACGCTGGTCAAGCGCTCGCGCCAGACCTCGCCCTCGACCAGCGTGTAATAGAGGGTCATGCAGAAGAGCACGAGGCCGACCAG
>CBFGLP010001589.1:0-1745 GCA_965649595.1 uncultured Myxococcales bacterium
GTGAAGCCCTGGCCGTAGCCCGTCGACTTCGACCCAGGCAAATCCTACCCGGTCGCTTTCTTGATCCATGGCGGACCGCAGGGCTCGTTCGGCGATCAGTTCCACTTCCGTTGGAACCCCCAGACCTACGCTGGAGCCGGCTGGGCGACCATCATGATCGACTTCCACGGCTCGACCGGCTACGGACAGTCGTTCACCGACTCGATCCGCGGGGACTGGGGAGGCAAGCCGCTCGACGACCTGCGCGCCGGGATGGCCCACGTCAAGGACAACTTTGCGTGGGCCGACACCACGCGAGCCTGCGCGCTCGGGGCCTCGTACGGCGGGTTCATGATCAATTGGATCGCCGGGCAGTGGCCGGACGGCTTCCGCTGCCTGGTCAACCACGATGGCATCTTCGACACCCGCTCGATGTACTACTCGACCGAGGAGCTGTGGTTCCCGGAGTGGGAGTTCGGTGCCCCGGAGTACGAGAATCCCGAGGCGCACGCCCGCTTCAATCCAGCCACGCACGTGACCCGCTGGAAGACGCCAATGTTGGTGATCCACGGATCACTCGACTACCGCGTGCCCGTCGAGCAGGGCCTCGCGACCTTCACCGCGCTGCAGCGGCGTGGGGTCCCGAGCAAGCTGCTGCACTTCCCGAACGAGAACCACTGGGTGCTCAATCCGGCCAATTCCAAGCAGTGGCACGACGAGGTGCTCGGTTGGCTCGCCGAGCACCTCGGTGGCGGCTGATCGGCTCCGGCAGAGTGTAGACATTCGAATCGGTGTCGCTCGCGGAGACCTCGGCCGTCCGGCTCCTCGGGGCCAGGGGGGCTCGAGGTCCTTCGAAGGCCAATCGTGACCGGGATAACCGGACGCCTGGCCGGAAGTGACCATCGCCAGCGCAGAAACGCACCTCGCCTATCATCACAGTCCTGAGTGACTACACCCTGACGAATCGGACCAGTCGGGCAGTGCCGCGGAAGCTTTGCGGGCGTATCGCAGCAGACGCTCGCTCTCGCCGCAGTGGAATGCTGCGACAAAATGGGTACCCGCTGACGTGACACAGCCCCAAGGCTACGGAAAACAACGTTCGACGGAGTTTAGCAAATCGTCGTGGTCGAGCAGGGTCGACAATCCCCGTCCGAAGCTTTGCATACCCCCCTCCAACCGTGCACCCACGATCACTACGAGACCATAGTTCCCACCACGCGAAGCTGCTATGTTGCCGGGCGTGTCGAGTTTCGAACGCGAAATGTCCGCAGCCGTGAAAGACGTGCAACGCACCGTCTTCCTCGAGCTCATCCGATCTCATCCCGAGATGACGCTCGCCGAGCTGTCGAAGCTCAGCAAGGGTCAGTTCTCCGGTCTGCTCTCGAGCGTGACCGTGGGCGAGGTGATCAACGCCGGCCAGGCATCCTTGCTGGCCGAGATGGAGGCCCTCGCTGGCCGCACCCGCGGCGACGAAGACGAAGACGAGGATGACGAGGTCAACACGCGGACAGCCGCTGGCCGGCGCGAGTACGACATGCGCGTGCTCGAGTTCATCCGCGACTCGGAAGAGCCGGTGTCCGCGACGGAGATCCGCAACCACGTGCACGGGACCTCGCTGCAAGTCCGCAAGGCCGTCGCTCGACTGATCGAAGCCGAGAAGGTCACCTGGCACGGCAAGGCGAGGGGCACCCGCTACAGCGCGCTCTGATCGGACCAGTGTTTGTCAGCCCCACCGGGCTGAATGGCTGAGTCAGCCCCACCGGGCT
>CBFGLP010001590.1:0-1722 GCA_965649595.1 uncultured Myxococcales bacterium
CCGATCGTCGAGCGCAGCGCTGCCGATTTCTCACAGGCGCATTCGGGCGTGCGGATCACTTGGTTTGGCCACTCGTCGGTGCTCGTCGAGCTCGAGGGGCGGCGCTTGTTGTTGGATCCGGTCTGGGGCGAGCGCTGCTCACCCTTTTCGTTCACCGGGCCCGAGCGCTTTCATCCGCCGCCGATCGCATTGATCGAATTGCCCGAGCTGGACGCGGTGGTGATCTCGCATGATCACTACGATCATTTGGACCACCCGACGATCGTGACATTGGCGGAGCGTGGGACGAAATTCGTGGTCCCGCTCGGGGTCGGGGCGCACCTCGAGGACTGGGAGGTCGATGCCGGGCAGATCGTCGAGCTCGATTGGTGGGAGGAGACGCAGATCGCCGGGCTGCGGGTGGTAGCGACGCCTGCGAGGCATTTTTCCGGGCGCGGGCCGGGGCAGGCGGATCGGACCTTGTGGGCGGGGTGGGCGATGATCGGGGCGGAGAATCGCGTGTTTTATAGTGGGGATACGGCGATGTTTCCGGAATTCGTAGATATCGGAGAGCGGCTCGGGCCCTTCGATGCGACGTTGATCGAGGTGGGAGCGTACGATGCTGCTTGGGCGGACGTGCACTTGGGGCCGGAGCAGGCCGTCGATGCGCATCGGATGGTGCGTGGCGGGCTGATGGTGCCCGTGCACTGGGGGACCTTCGATCTTGCGCTGCACTCGTGGGTCGAGCCGATCGAGCGGGTCCGGGCGGCGGCGGAGGTGCAAGGCGTGGAGGTTGCTAGCCCGCGGCCGGGGGAGAGCGTGGTGGTGGGGGAGGAGCGGGTGTTCGAGCGGTGGTGGCCGGAGGCGGTGCCGTGGCGGACGGCTGCGGAGGCTCCGGTGGTGTCTTCGGGGTTGAGTCCGGCCGAGCCCAACTGAAACCTGATCGTGACACGAGCGCGGTAGAGGGGGAGGGTGCTCGCCTCGGTCCTGCGTCAGCCGCTCGTCCATTTCCTGCTGCTCGGCGCGGCGCTCTTTGGTGCGGAGCGGGTCGTCGCACCGACGCGGAGCGAGGATGCGTGCGAGCCCGCGCTGGTACGCGAGTTGAGCGTCAGCACCGAGCAGGTCGCCGAGCTAGCGGCCGACTGGCAGCGCGCCCACGATCGGGCTCCCAGCGCGGCCGAGCTCGGCACGCGAATCGACGAGTGGATCAATCAGGAGATCCTGTATCGCGAGGGCCTCGCGCTCGAGCTCGATCGCGGCGACCCCTATGTCCGTCGGCGTGTCGCCGACAAGATGGCCTTCCTGCTCCAGTCGCGCACGGTGATCGAAGCCCCGAGCGACGCCGAGCTGGCCACCTACTTCGCCGACCATGCCGCGGACTATGCCAGCGAGGCCGAGCTCGACTTCGTCCACGTGTTCTTCTCGGACACCACGCCCGACGCCGAGGCACGGGCCGCCGCGAGTGCCGAGCTGCTCGAGCAGGGCGCGAGCCCTGCGGGGATGGGTGAGCGCTTCAGTGGGGGTCGTCGCTATCGCAGGCGCTCTTTCGCCGAGCTGCGCGAGATCTTCGGCGAGGGCTTCGTCGATGGGCTCGATGAGCAGCCGCGCGACGCTTGGGTGACTCGACGCTCGCGCTTCGGCATCCACATCGTCCGGATCGAGGGCCGCTCGCAGGCCCGCGAAGCCAGCCTCGAGCGAGATCGTGATCGCGTCACGCGAGATTGGCTCGACGCGCGGCGAGCC
>CBFGLP010001591.1:0-7288 GCA_965649595.1 uncultured Myxococcales bacterium
CACGCCCGGCGCCGTGCGACCTCGGTCCATTTGGCGTTCGCGTAGTTCGCGAGGATGTCTTTGGCGTCCTCGACATCGAGGATACCCGCGAGCTTGGATTCGAGGAATGCCTCGCGCGCTGCCTGGTCCATTGCGAGCGCGGGAGACTGATTGACCATGTCGATGGTCGTCGTCACGTCCGCGTCTACGAGCAATTCGAGCAGGTTGCTTCGAAGCGCGCCGCCGTCGGGGTCGACGAGCAACTCGACCTCGGTCTCGATGGTGTTCTGGCCCCGAGCGAGGGTGGCCAGCTCTCGGCCCACGGTCGCTTCATCGAGCGGATCAGTGCCCGTGAATTCGTGCCGCAGCAGCCAGTCGAGCTCGTTGGTAGAAAATCCGCTGTCGCGCAGTGCAGCGACTTGGTCGATGAAGGCGAGCGTCGCGGCGGGCGTCGCGAAGGGATCCATCCCCGTCAGACCCGAGCTCGTCCCGGCCAAGCGCACGAGCTCCGAGACCGAGAGCCGCAGCGCCCGGGCCAGGGTGACGCAGCGAAACAGCGCGGTGAAGTTGGCGAAGGAGAACGCCGGTCCAGCCGGATCGTCGACGAGCGCGGGCGTCAGCTCGGACGCGGCGAGCAAGTCGAGCTCGCTCTTGCGGATGCCCAGACCCGCGAGCACGCGCGGAAGCTGGGCAGCGGTGATCGCAATGGGTGGAGCACTTTCTCCAGAGAGGGTGCCATCCCCGGCGGACTCGAAATTGGGATCAGCCGGCCCGAAGTCCTTGCCCAGGAAACGACGGGTATAGAGCGAGCGCGGCTCTTTCGTGTACGCGCGGGCGTCGATCACGTCCGCCCAGAAGGTCGCCACCTCGTCCCAATTCAGGCGCAGCTGGGTCTTGACCCGCACGATGTCCGCGAGGCTGCGCAGCGCCGGCGCATTGAGCGTGCCACCCAAGACGTCGCGCACCAGCAGGTTGAGCATGCGGCTCGGAATCTGGGTCGCACGTTGGAGGCGAACGAATCGATGGATCCGGTCGAGGGCGACGGCCTCGAGATTCACCACGGAGGCGTCATCGAGCGAGCAGCTTTCGTCCCACTGCATCGCGAGGCTGCCAGTCGGATTGATGAAATCCAGCTCGATCAGCTCCCGCAGCTCGTCGAACTCGAGGCGCCCGCGCACGAGCAGCTCGCGCACGTGCGTGGCGAGGTAGATGTCCCAGCCGTCGTCGCCCGTCCCGGCCACGAAGCCCCAATACTCGCGGTCGTCCGACGAAGCGTTGCCCGAGTAGTCGCCGGCGATGATGGTGAAGCCGGCCTCATCGAGGTTAAGCAGGTCGGCGGCCATGCCATTGAGAAAGCTCGTCGACGGGCTCACCGGCGCAAAGCGACGCATCAACTCATGGCGAGGGACGCCGAGGTGCCGCAGGTAAGTCTGGGCCTCGACGGTGGGCAGCGAGAAGGGCAGCGTCCACGGGTGGACGGTCTGCGTCATCGTCGTGCCCTCGTAGACCGTGGCATCGAGGTGCTCGGGATGCAGGCGTAGCTCGGCCTCCGTCCACGTGGTCTGCTTCGAGCTCGCTCCGAGCCCAGCTTGGATGAAGTCCTCGAGCAGCTCGTTGACCAGATCGATGTATGGAAGAACCGTGTTGGTGTTGGCGCAGTCCAGCAGGATGTGCTGCAGATCCGGGCGACGGGTGAGTAGCACCGAGAGCGCGTTCCCGGACGCCTGCGCGGGTCGCTTTTGCAGATACCCGAGCAGATCGGCCAGATAGGCGGCCGGACTGAACACCGACCGGCAGTGCTCGCAGGCGCAATAATCGAGGTTGCCGAGGATGGCCGAGAGCTCGGCGAGACCGTTGGGCGCCTCGGTGAACGCCTCCGACCCCGGCATCGTGACGGGGACGAAATCTGCGTTGGTCTTGGCGAGCGCGAGCTGCGACGCCATCGCCACCACGGTTGAGTGGACCTTGGCCGCGTTGTCCCACGTCGCGCCGGCGAGCGCGTCGCCGTCGTGATCATCGGCGACGAAGAGCGGCCCGAATTTCGCGACGAACTCCGTGCGCGTGCTCCCCACGACCTGCGTGGCCGAGGTGATCCCTTCCTCGAGCAGGATCTTCGTCGTCGCGTAGCGGCCGATTCGAGGCGTCAGTCGGTAGACGCGCTGGAGGGTCTCCAGATTGGCGCGTGCCTGTGCCTGATCGCCCGAGTCGATGCCTGTCCAAGGCGATGACGCGCCGGCCAGATACTGACCGACGGTGCTCTGTACGATGTCGAAGTTGGGGTTGTTGGTCAAAAAGGTGACGACGAACTCGGTGCTCGGGGGCGCCGCGACTTCGCGAGCAATGGAAGCGCGCAGCGACGCCGAGGGGTACGCGTCCTCGAGGATGTTGAAGAGCGCCCGCGCATAGCTCTGTCGCTGCGCCGTGCCCGTTCCAGGGATCGTATCGGGTGGGGTCACCGTCCGCGTGACGAGCATGCCGTCCCAGTCGGTCACGCTCCACGCGGCGGTGTCTGCGACCGTGGAGATGTTGTTGGCACTTCGCTCGGCCTGAAGGGCCGTGAGCGTTGGGACATGCGCTCCCACCAAGGTCGCGGCCTGGACCGTGAACTCGAGGAGATCGGTTTCGCCGCTGAGGCTCGACCCGGCCACGGCGGTCCAGAAAGCGTCGACATCCCCTCCGTGTTGCAGCCACAGCTCCGTGAAGGTCCGTTGCTGGGCCTCGGACAACCCCGTCGTATTCAAGATGACGCGCTGATTGACGACCCCCGTCGTCGGCGTCGCCACGGTGGCGTCGACCAGGAGCTCGCGCATGGCCGCGAGCTCGCTGACCACTTCATCATTCTTGTCCTCCTCCGTGCCGTCGCCGGGGAGGGGGATGATGTGACGCAACCAGGCCTCGCGCAGCGCCCCCGCCCACGCGGTTTCCCCGGCACGCACGAGCCCACGCAAGTCGGATGGGAGGCCGCAACGAAGAAATGCGTAGCAGCTCTGTGGCTTCACGGTTCGTCCATCGGCGATCCGATGGGCCTGAATGTAGGCCGCCAGGTGGGCAGGAAAGACATCTGCGCGGCGAGCCAGCCATTCCAAGCGCCCCGCAGGCACATCCTTGGGGGCGGTGCTACCGAGCGGCTCGTCGAGCTTCGCGGCCACGCGCTCCCATTCGCTGAGGCCTTCGTAATTGCCCGCACCGAGCACGAGATCGACGATCAGCGACGTCTCGGTTGGGTCGCTGATCAGCGGCGACTCGACCGTGGTGCTGCTCAGTGTAGCTCGGACGAGCAAGTCCCAGGGGACAGGGACGCTCGTCTGCGACCAGGTTGCGATGTATCGACCGTCGGAACCAGTCGACACCGATGCTTTCGTGAGCTCGCTTCCGCTGTCCAGGCCACGGACGTCGATGACATCCACAGTGGCGCCGGAGACAGCGGTGCCGTCCAAAGCGACGATTCGACCACTAACCGTGTAGTTGGGCATGGGGACTGCAATTCTTCAATCACACCGCCCCCTCTGGGAGACCAGGGCAGTCGGTGGGGTTGTGCAATGGCGGGGACCATTCGAAGCTCGGGCAACGTAGCAGGACAGAGAACGAGTTCAAGATGAATCTTTCCCCAGGCCGAGTGGCCGGGCGGCCGGGCGGCCGGGCGCGTGCTCGCATCGCGGTCTGTGCTCGCATTTGCCTATCGTGGGACCGTGGCCGAAGCGTACCGGGCCTCGAATTATTGGTGATATGGCGGATTGAGAATGTGAAATCGTGACCAGGCAATGATATTGATTCCGTGTGACGGATATGCTTGATCGGCGACTTGATTTTAGAGCCCGGGCTGCGATCGCATTGCCCGATCCACAACAGTACTCGGGGGCACCGCGACTCTTGGAGCGATGCAAGCGCGCAGTGACGCCGCAGGGTCAGGTGCCGCTCGGACGACGGCGTCCGAGGCGCCGTCGTCCGACGCCGTGCGAAATCCCGGGTGCGGTTTCTACCGGCTGTTCTGTTGTGGGGCAGGGGGAGGTCTCCTCGAGAGAACCGATGGCTCGTTATGAGGAGGCCCTCGATGAACCGATCGAGCTCGGACGGCTCCCGAGCTCGACTCGTTTTAGCGGATCTGCGATCCTACAATTTCGCTCGGTTTGCTCAACCATTGACTCGGCGTTCCCTTTCAACCGTCCACTCCTGCCCACTGGCAGCCTTCTTACCGCACCATGCAAAGCCCGCGGATTCTTGTGAATCCGAGGGCTCGAGGGTCGCGTCGTGTGAGGTTGATGGTGAGATTCCCAAGCATCTCGTCCCCGATTCCCTGCGCGAGGTGGGCGTACCGCATGGTCATATACAATCGGCCGCCTAAAAGGTTCGATAACCCCGGATTCGGTGCCATAGCCGGCGGATACGGTTGGGGCGCCCGAGATTCTCGGCAAACTCCAACCACCCGTGCCGTGTTGTCCAGAATTGTTCCGTATCTAAATCGAATACAATCCACCTTCCGATAAAAGGACGATTTCCGTTGGGAAATGCAGTTTCGAAGATCAGTCTATTATTGCCCAACTTACGACCATCACCATGAGTGACGAGTGGCGGATCGCCTGGAAGCGTTGCTAGCCATTGGTCGATTTGCTGGCGTGCGGTCTCTTGGTTCATTCTCTTGTCCCTCATTTGATCGTAAAAATGTGAAAAATTGCGCCAGGCTCAAGTCAATGTGGCTTCAGCCTGGGGATGGCGAAAGGACCCTGAAAGTCGCGAAAGTGGGGCCCCAGCAATCGCCCTTGTGTCCAGCGATAACGTGGCCTGACAGTCCCGCGCCGAAACGACAGGCGAGTAAATGCGTGTGCCAATCGGAGTCCTCGCCATGTGTGCACGTAGTGCGTCTACCGTATTGCGACTCGCTTCGTTCGCCGTCGCCCCGGTCGGCTTGCGAAGCCGGGCCGGGAGGCCAGTGATGTGCTCGTGGTCGAGGGGGTCGATCATCGTCTCACGTGAGCGCAAATTCGGTCCGTATGGGGCCACTCGGCGTTCGATGCCGCCCGACGCGTACGCTGCGGCTCGGGCCCCCTCGAGCATGCTCGCTCAGTGAATTGTCTCCGTCAGCCCCGCGGGGGCTGAATTCGCCGAACATCGAACCGCCGCTTCTTGATCGGCTCCCCCCGCAGGTGCGCGAGCGCCCGATCAGCAACCGACCGCTCGATCGCAACATAGCTCCACCGCTCCCCGATCGCGATCTTCCCAACCTGTGCCCCGAGCACCCCGCCCGCGCTGGTCAGCGCGCCGAGGATGTCTCCGGCACCGAGCTTGTCGCGTCGGCCTCCGCGGATGGCCAGCGTGACCATCGGCGCCTCGAGCTTGGCATCGCTCGCCGAGTCGAGCTCGGCAGGATCCCCGAGCTTGGCGGCCGTCTGCTGAAATGCCTCGATCGCTCGAACCAGCGACTCCTGAGCGGGCGTGAACAGGCTGATCGCCACGCCCGAGGCGCCCGCGCGCCCGGTGCGACCGATCCGATGCACGTAGATCTCCGGGTCGCGTGGCAGCTCGAAGTTGATCACTGCCTCGAGGTCGGCGATGTCGAGCCCGCGCGCAGCGACATCGGTAGCGACCAGCACGGGGCAGCTGTGGTTGGCGAACATCGCGAGCACGCGATCGCGATCGGCCTGCTCGAGATCGCCGTGCAGCGCGAGCGCGTGGATTCCCGCGCGGGCGAGCGTGTCGGCCAGCGCGGCGCACTGGGCCTTGGTGTTGCAGAACACCAGCGTCGATGCGGGCCGGTGCTGCTTCAGCCACGCGGCGACCAGGGCCGGACCGCGGCCATGCTCGGCCGGGTAGAAGGTCTGCTCGATGTGCGTCGCTGCGTGGGCCTCGTCGACGGCCACGCGGATCGGATCGCGCTGGATCGCGGCGCTGATCCGCTCGATGCCCTCGGGGTAGGTGGCCGAGAAGAGCAGGGTCTGACGCGTGGGCGGGATCAGGCGGACGATGCCGAGGATCTCGTCGGCGAAGCCCATGTCGAGCATGCGATCGGCTTCGTCGAGGACCACGACCGCGACGCGCTCGAGCGAGAGCGTGGCCTTGCGCAGATGCTTGGCCACGCGCCCGGGTGTCCCCACGACCACGTGAGCGCCGTGGCGCAGCGACGAGACCTGAGGGTAGAGCGGCACGCCGCCGCAGATGATCGCGAGCTTGAGGTTGGGCAGCGCGCGAGCGAGCAGGCGCAGCTGCTTTCCGACTTGATCGGCGAGCTCGCGAGTGGGGCACAGCACCAGCGCCTGGGTGGCCGCTTCGCGAGGATCGACGCGGGCGAGCAGGCCGAGCCCGAACGCGGCCGTCTTGCCGCTGCCGGTCCGGGCCTGGGCGATCACGTCGCGCCCGGCGAGCACGGTGGGCAGCACCACGGCCTGGATCGGCGTCATCTCGCGAAACTCGAGCGCCTCGAGGTTGGCCAGCATGGCGGGCGAGAGCGGCAGGCTGGCGAATCCCCGGGTCGTAGGCTCGGTCATGGCTGCTGGTGCACGCGCTCGATGAATTCGTGATGCAAGGCCTGCACGAGCGTGTCGACCTCGGCTTCCTTGCAGAACAAGCTGACCCGCAGCGGCGAGGTGCTCATCGCGACGATCTCGACGCCAGCCTCGCGCGCGACGTTGCGGGCTCGCTGGAGCTTCTGCGGGTTGCCGCCGATGCCGTCGCCGACGACGGTCACTGCCCCGACGCCCTCGAGGATCTCGAGATCCTGCTCGAAGCGCTGGCGAATGCTCGGCCAGTCCGGCACGTCGGCCAAGCCGAACCATAGGTCGGCCGAAGCCATGTCGGTGTCGAGGTGCAGGGCCGGCACGCGCACGGCCGAGGTCGCGGCCAGCACCCGATCGATGCAGCCCTCACCTTCGGCCCGGACACGGACGAGCTGCTTTTGTCCGGTCACGCCGACCGCGTCGACCTTCTCTCCGGCACCAGCGAGATCGATACGAGTGCCGCCGCCCATCTTGGCCGTCGCGCGGGCATAGAGGGCGATGCCGGTGCGGCGGGCGATCTCGACGCAGCCCGAGTGAAGGACCTTGGCGCCGTGCTCGGCGAGCTCGAGCATCTCGTCGCAGGAGATGGCGTGGAGCATCTGCGCCGCGTTCACGACCCGCGGATCGGCGGTGTAGACCCCGTCGACGTCCGAACAGATCTCGCAGTACTCGGCGCCCAGCGCCGCGGCCAGGGCCACCGCAGTGGTGTCCGACCCGCCGCGGCCCAAGGTGGTGACCTCGCGCTTGTAGGACACGCCCTGGAAGCCGGCGACGATCACGATGCGGCCGTTGTCGAGCTCGTCCTGCACGCGGATCGGGCG
>CBFGLP010001592.1:0-3138 GCA_965649595.1 uncultured Myxococcales bacterium
CAGCTTGCCGGGCCGCTGCTGGACGCCGCCGAGCAGCGTATAGAAGCGGAAGCCCTCGGGGTTGCGATCCCACCAGTAGAGCGCGAGCGCCGAGTGGGTCGTGCGGCCCTTGCCGTCCTTACCGTAGAAGAACAGCGGGAAGCTGCCCCACAGCGTGTAGCGGTCCTTGGCGTCGTCGCCGACCTGGAAGCCGCCCTTTTGGTAGCGGAACAAGAAGGGGACCACGCCGGTGAACCGGTAGTTCTTGCCCAGCCGGAACAGGTCGAAGTAGAGCGGCGGAAGGATGCCGGCCTTGCTGAAGTCGTTGCGCTTGTAGGTGCCGACCACGAAGGGGAACGCCATCCACGTCCGGCGACCGTTCGGCTGGATGCGGTCGAACCACAGCGGCAGCGCGACGGTGGTCCGCTCGCCCTTGTCCTTGTTCTCGAGGCTGACGATCAGCGGCGCGACGACCAGCAGGCGGCGCTTCTGCGAGTCTTCCCAGTAGGCTAGCGGGGCGAGGCCGCTGATCAGCTTGGTGCGGGTGAGCCGGTGGAACCACGGGCCCGCGACGATCGTGTGCGTGTGCCGGTAGCGGTCGCGCGACCAGAAGAACACCAAGCTCGCGTCGACATCGACGCCGCCCGGCTGACGCTGGCCGAAGTAGAAGGGCACGACCGAGAGGCTGGTCCGCGGCTTGTCGCCGCGGATGACCCCGCGCCAGACCAGCGGCGTCCACACGTCGAGGTCACGCTCGGGCCGACGGTCGCGGATCACCAGCGGGAACACGACCGTGGTGCTGCCGATGCGCTTGCCCGCGCCGTCGAACCGGTTCTCGTGGTGGATCAGGGGCAGGAAGCCACCGCCGCGGCGGTTGACCGGCCCCTTGCGATCGAAGCCGTAGGCGAGCGTGCCGACCCAGGTGCTGCCCTCGGGGGTCTTCCACGCGCCGCCGAGCAGCGTTGCGTTGAGCACCTTGTCGCCGCGGACCCGACGCATCCACAGCGGGAACACGACGGTGTCGCGCTGGAGCACGCCGTCGACCTCGCGGCGGACGTCCCAGCCGAGCGCAGCGATGCCCAGCACCCGGCTGGTCGGAGACTTGGTCCGCACGAACAGCGGCCAGACGGTCCGCTCGGTCTGGGTCTGCTTGTCCTCGACGTGGCCGAACAGCAACCAGGGCAGCACGGCGTAGCGGTAGCGCTCGTCGTTGGCGGCCACGAAGAGCGGGACCAGGCCGGTTCGGAAGCCCGCGGCCCGCTTTTGGAAGTAGAGCGGCGGGACCACGAAGGTGTCGTGCTGGACGGTCGGATCCTCGCTGCGATCGCGGAAGTGCCAGAACAGCGGCGTGACAACCTGGTGGGACTTGGTCCCGCGCCGGGCGGTGAAGGTCAGCAGCGGCGGGATCCCGAAGCTCGCCCGGTCCTTGCCCATGCGGGTGCGGTAGACCAGCGGACCGATACCCCACTTGGTCTGGCCGGCGCCCTCGAAGGTCGAGCGATCGGAGAAGCGCCAGAACAGGCCGGCGAGCACGAGCTGCCGGCTGCGGACCGGGTCGACGTGCACCCACGTCAACAAGGGGAGCGAGCCGACGCCACCGCCCTTGCCGTTGGGATGATCAGCACGGTTGCGCCAGACCGAGAGCGGCAAGGTGTGGAGGCTGAAGCGCTGCGGGCTGCGCTTCCACGCCGCGAAGGGCAAGAAGGCGCCGACCTCGGTGTTGGTGCGGCGATCTTCGAAGCGCCACCACAGCGGCGCGGCCCAGGACACTCGCTGCTGGGGATCGACGATCGCTCCGCCGAGCAGCGCGACCCAGGTGGTGCGGTCACGCAGCTCGTCGCGGCTGCGCCAGACCAGCGGGGTGATCGAGAGCAGCGAGCGCTCGCGCGTGCGATGGCTGAAGGTCAGCAGCGGCGGGATCGCCCAGCTCCGACGCCCGCGGGCCTCGTCGCTGCGCTTGATCCAAACCAGGGTCCACAGCTCCTTGTGGTTGCCGAACTCGCGCGACTGCCAGTGGAAGAAGGGCAGCAGCGTGCGGTGCTTGATCCCCTTCAGCTCGTTCTTGCCGGCGAACCAGATCGGGCTGGCGTCGAGCGACCACAGGCCCTTTTGAAAGCGGAAGAACACCGGCGCCGCGACGAAGTGGCGACGGTCGTTGTCGACCAGATCGTCGTCGAGGTTCTTGTTGCCGTACCAGAACAAGAAGCCCGAGATCGAGAAGTTCTGGTCGGGTGCCCGCTTGTGATAGTGGAACGGCAGGACGAACAGGTTCTTGACGTACTTGTTTCCCCACCACCAGACGAACGGGAACTGACCGAAGTTGAACTGCTCGCCGAGCCGGCGGTAGCCCATCAGCAGGGGCAGCGCGGCCCAGGTCGTCTTGAGCTCGCTCTTGCCGTAGAAGAACAGCACGAGCGGGTTCATCCAGCGGGTCTTCTGCCGCGCGAGCGAGTACCAGCCGAACGTGAAGCTCAGATCGAGGTGGAGCAGCCGCTCGGGATGCCCGGCCTTGGGCGTGCGGTGGACGAAGAGCGGCGGGAAGGTCAGCGCCCGGGTCGTGTGCGTGTCGAACTCGCGCTGGATCCAAAACGGCGGGATGTTGCGCTTGCTCTGCAGCGTGGGCGTGACGAGCTCGGGCACGCCGGTCTCGGGGCCACGAGGCTGCTCGAGCAGCGCGTCGCCTTCGTCAGCGTCTTCGCTCGCTGCGTCGTCGGGCTCGGGCTCGGGCGTCGGGGCAGGGGTGGGCGTCGGCACGAGGCCGCCGCCGGGTGGCCCGAGCAACGAGAAGCTCGAAGGCGGCGGCGCGGCCAAGTTGACCAACGCGTCGCCGGGGGGCGGCCCTGCCCAGGCGATGCCGGGGAACGAGAGCAACAACAGGACCAGCATCCCGAGCCGCAGGGACCAAGCGCTGGCGGGTGTGCGTCGCCCCAGCGAAGGGCGGTCGTATCGAGGGTCCCTCATCGAGTCGTGCGGTCGAGCAGTCGGGAGCGGCACGCACTTCAGCCGGTGGCTGACGCAGCTTCTGGCCAGGGATGTAACCGTCCTCCTGGCCGAGGCTTGCAGGCGTCCGAAGTCGCGCGAGGGTATGCGAAGCGAGGGGGCAGGCAAAGCGCGGGAAGAGCGCTTTCTTGTATGGATTGCCGGTCAGCGCGACGAAGT
>CBFGLP010001593.1:0-7232 GCA_965649595.1 uncultured Myxococcales bacterium
ATCGAGCTCGGCGCCGACGGAGAGCCGCAGCTCCGCACGCGCCGTCAGCTCGCGGCGAGCTCGGTCGTAAGGCGCATCAGCTTCGAACGCCGGGTGGTCGAGCAGCTCGATCCACCGCTTGGCCAGCTCGCGGTGCAGCTCGGCGCCCGGCTCGACCAGCGCGACCGCTCGCTCCAACGCCGCGATCGCCTCGCGGGGTGAGCCGAGCAGCGCGAGCGCCCGCGCCACATCGCCTTCGAGCGCCGCGAGCCGCTGGCTCTCGATCCCGGCCCCTCGCTCGAGCAGCGCCTGAGCGGCGCGCAGGACCAGCGAGGGATCATCGAGCAGGCACGCGACCGTGTGGCGGCGCTCGAGCGCCTCGAGATCTTCCGGATGGGTCGCCAGCGCTCGCTCGAGCAGCCGATGCGCCGCGAGCAGGCTCTCGCGATCCGCTCCGGTCGGCGAGTCCAGCTCGCGTTCCGCGAGTCGCCGTCCGACCTCGAAGAGGCGCGGATCATCGTCACCCAGCAGCGGCTCGGCGCGAGCCCACAGGTCGAGCGCCTCGCCGTTCCGCCCGCCGCGATGCCGCTCCGTGGCCAGCACCATCAGCGCCTCGACGTCGCTCGGCGCCAGCGCGAGCAGCTCTTCGTAGAGCGAGAGCATCGCCGGCGTCGGTCCGACCACCGCCTCGCCCTGCTCGGCTTCGGCGAGCGCGGGTGCGTCCTCGGCCTCGTCGCCGAGTGGGCGTCGATGCAGGTCGAGCAACGCACGCAGGGTCTCGATCCACGCCTCGCGCAGCGCCGGGTCCAGCTCGCTCGGCTCGATCCCGCGGGCGCGTTCGTGCAAGCGATCCAGCCGCTCGCGCAGCAAGCCCTCGAGCGCTGGACGATCCTCGAGGGCGCGCAGCTCCAGCTCGAGCTCGTCGAGCAGCAGTGTGTCCTCGGGCGCGAGCTCGCGGCCCCGCTGGAGCAGCTCGACCTTGCGTTGGCCCTGCGCTAGCGCGGCGGCCCGGCGCAGCCACATCACCTGCTCGCTCGGGCGCTCGAGCTCCGCCGCGCGGACGCTGGCCAGCTTGACCGCCTGCTCGCGCCGGTTCAGCTCGACCAAGCTCGTGAACAAGAGCTCGCTCGTGTGCCCGCGCAGCTCGTCGGTCGCTCGGTCGTGTGCGACTTCCAGCAGCTCGACCGCTCGCTCGTGCTCGTCGAGCTCGACGGCCAGCTCGGCGCAGCGCAGCGTTAGCTCAGCCAGCTCGACGCCCGCCTCGGCCCAGCGCTGCTCCGTCCACAGCGGCAGCAACACCTCGAACGCCGGTCGGTGCCGGTCGAGCCGCGCGAGCGAGATGCCCAGCCGCCAGCGCAGCTCTGCCTTCGTGGGCGCGAGCGCGAGCGCCCGACGGAGCTCGGCGATCGCCCGCTCGCCGATCGTTCGATCGACTGTCTGGCTGTGACCGCCGCGCTCGCCCTCGTCGAGCAACCCCGCCGCGCGAGCCAACGCCGTGCCCGCCCGACTGCGCGCCCGCACCTCGCTCTCGACGTCGCCGTCGTCCGCCGCCTCGTCGGCGATCCGCAGCCACGGCTCGGGGTCGTTCGCGTCGATGATCAGGGCTCGCCCGCGCTCGCTCGCCCGCGCGAGCAGGCTCAACACCTCCGGCCAGCGGCGCCGCTCCTGCAGCAGCGCCAACAGACCCGAGAAGCTCGGGGGGTCATCCAGTCGCTGCTCCGCGCGTGCCCGCAGCAGCCCAGCGCTGACCGAGGGATCCAGCTCCGCGTCGACCCGCTTGGCCAGCGACGCGAACAGCCGGCTCGTCGTCTCGGCCGACAAGCTCCGCTGCGCCGTGAGCTCGTCCAGCCATGCGCTCGCCCGCTCCGCGATCGCGAGCTTGGCGTGCTCACCTTCGTGTACGAGCAGCTCGCTCGCGCAGCGATCCCACAGCGCCTGCATCAGCTCTGGCTCGTCGGGCTGGGCCGGCAGGCGCTCGCGCAAGAGCGCGTCCGCGCGCTCGAGCAGGGTCGGCTCGTCGACGCTGCACGCCAGCCGGACCAGCTTCGTCCACTCGTCGAGCCCGCCCTGCTCACGGACCGCCTGCTCGATCACCGACCAGCGCGCGAGCACCCGCTGCGACGTCCCGCGTCGCGTCAGCAAGGCCAGCGCGTCGAGGGCGATCGCCAGCGAGCTCGCGTCGATCCCCGCGTTGGTGAGCAGCTCGAGCGCGGCCTCGGCCAGCGCCCCCGCGACCTCTCGCTCGGCTCGCTCGGCCAGCTCGAGCAGGTGCAGCGCGCTCGCTCGCGCGTCACCATCGAGCAGCGCGTGCAGTCGATCGATCAGCGCCTGTCGTCGCTCGGCCGGTAGGAGCGGGGCGGCGAGCTTCGCCTGCACGCTCGCGACCTCCTCGTGCACGCGCCCGAGCTTGCGGATCGCCCACTCGCGCAGCGCCGCCAGCTCGCCACGCTCGACCAGCGCCGGATCCAGCTGATCCAACGCGAAGGTCGCGGTCGCTGGATCCTCCAAGCGCCGCGCGAGCTCGACCAACAAGAGCGCTGCCTCCTGGCGAGCCATTCGGAGCCCGTCGTCGGGCTCTTGGGACCGGTCGGCTGAGCGCGGCTGGCAGATGCCGCGCAGCACTCGAAGCGCCCGCGGAGCCAGCTCGCCCGTGTCGCGCGCGAGCAGCCGTCGAAGCGCCGCGATCAGCTCGACATCGAGCTCGCGCGAGAGCCCCCACTCGAGCCGCTCGAGCGCTGCCGTCGAGCGCCCGAGCCGTGCGTCGAGCACCTCGATCTCCGCGAGCAGCTCTGCTCGTGAGAGCTGATCACCCAGCGCCTCGCGGAGCACCGCTCGCGCGCGGGCTTGCTGCTCGGGATCATCGACCGCGATCGCCAGCGCAAGCCAGCGCCGAGTCGCCCTCTCTCGCTCGTCTGGCTCGCGCTCGCGGGCCGGAAACAGCCGCTCTGCCCTGGAAAAATGCTCGAACGCCCGCTGGACGAGCGCCGGGTTGCCGTCACGCTCGAACAGGTGCGCCAGCGCGTGGGCCCGGCCTAGCTCGAGCTCCGCCTGCTCGTGCGGCGGCGCGTCGTCGTCGAGCAACGCGATCTGCTGCGCGAACGCATCCGCGGCGAGGGCCGGATCGTCGAGCTCCCCCGCGATCGCCTCCAGCAACGCGAGTGGTGCCCGAGCGTCGGGATCCAAGCGCCGCGCCCGCTCGGCGAGCTCGCGGGCCAGCTCCGGCTCGCCAGTCTCGAGCGCGTGGCGAGCCAGCACCAGCGCTGGTTGAAAGAAGCGCGGATCACTCTCGGCGAGCCGCTCGCCCGCGACCGACCACAGCTGCCGCGCCTGCGGCTCGTCGCCCTGCTCGTAGCGCAGGTTGCCGAGGATCAGCATCGCCGTCGTGTGCTCGGGTCGGAGCACGAGCAGCTCCTCGAGCAGCTCGGCCAGCTCGTCGCGGCGCTCGTCGAGGCGCGGATCCTCCTCGATCGTCGCAATCAAGCGCTCGAGCAGCTCCGCCTGCACCTGTGGATCGCTGCGCAGCCCGATCTGCCCGCGAAGGTGCCGCTCGAGCGCCTCGACCTCGCCCTGCTCGCGCAGCGAGAGCTCCAGCTCGCTCGCCAGCGCCACGTCGTCGGGCCGCCGTGCGACCGCCAGCTCCAAGAGCCCCAGCCGATCGCTCGGTAACGACGCGACGATCTCGATCCGCTCGCCTCGGACCTGCGCCAGCTCCTCGATCGTCTCGACGCCTGCGTCCTCCAGCACCCGCGCCGCGCGAGCCAGCCACAGCCCCTGAGCCTCGCCCTCTTCCGGCTGGTCGCCGTCGAGGAGTTGGGCCTGCTCGAGCGCCACCACGAGCGCTCGCCCGTCTTCATCGAGCTCGCGTAGGGCCGCGAACGATTGCTCGGCCACCCGCTCGCGCAGCGCCGGATCGACGACCTCCGCGTCGAGCGAGGCGAGCTCGCGCTCGGTCACCCGCAGCAAGTCGGCCGCAGCCTCCAGCTCGCCGGTCTCGCGCAGGAGTCGGGCCAGGCGCAGGGCCAGCTCGGCGCGCTCACCCGGGCTCGCCTGCGCGTCATCTTCATGGAGCACCTGTAGGTGCTCGATCGCCTCGTCCAAGCGCTCGACCCGTTCGCACGCGTCGGCCAACGAGCGGCGCAGCTCCAGCTGATCCGGGGCCAGCACCAGCGCCCGCTCGAGCTGCTCGATCGCCTCGGCGGCTCGTCCCTCGCTCGCCAGCGTGCGTCCGAGCCGGGCGCGAGCGTGCAGCTCCGTCGTCCGCTCGCGCAGCCGCTCCGCGACCTCGGCCAGTCGCGAGAGCCCGGCGTGGTCGTGATCGTCGAGCCATTGCTCGATCTGCGCGAGCACCTTCTGAGGCCGCTCCAGCTCATCGACGGCCGCCCACAGATCCGCGAGCCGCTCGTCGATCCGTAGAGCCTGCGCCGCGCGCTCGACCAGCGCCTCGCCGCGACGCTGTCCCCGGGCATGCACGATCAGCGCGTCGAGGATCCGCGGCCGATCGGTGGGCGGTGCCAGCTCGAGCGCCAGCTCCAGCACGTCCAGCAACCACGCCTTCGCTTCGCCCTCGGTCGTGGGCACCTGCCCGAGCACCGGGCGCAAGCTCTCCCACGCTTCATCAATCCGCCCCGCCCGACGAAGCAGCCGCGCTCGCTCGAGCAGCAGCGCGTCGCGGTCTGGCAGCTCCGCCTCGCCGAAGCTCTCGAGCTCGAGCAGCCGCCCGAGGTAGTCCGCGGCCGCTCGTGCGTTCCCGAGTCGACGCTCGACCTGCGCTCCCGCGCGCAGCAGCGTCACGTCGTCCGGCTCTTGATCCAACGCGATCGCCAGCTCGCGTCGGACCAGCTCGCGGTGGTCCGCGTCGTCGACCTCGAGCGCCACCTCGATCAGTCGGCGACGCAGCCCCTGCCGCTCGTGCGGCTCCGCCTGCTCGAGGCGCATCCGCAGCAAGCTCGTCGCCGTCGCTCGCTCGCCGCTGCGCTGAGCCAGCGCGATCGCGTGATCGAGCAGCTCCGCGTCGTCGGGTGCGTCCGAGACCGCGGCGACCAGCAAGGCCAGCGCTTGTCCGCTGCCGCCTTGATCCGCCCCATACTCGAGGAAGCTGCGCGCCACCTGTCGGCGCAGGTCCGCTCGGCGTCGCGGGTTGCGAGTGTGCTCGAGCGCCTCTTCGAGCGCCTCGAGCACGTGGGGCACGGTGGCCAGCGACCGACGCTCGCGTGCCAGCTCGGCCACGCGCGCGCGCGCCAGCACGACCAGCGCCTCGGGCAGCACCTCGGCCAGGCTCGAGCGCTGCTCGTCGGGACCCGTGGCCAGCACTCCTCGCGGGGTCGCTCGACGATCTCGCAGCGAGCCCAGCTGCTCGCGCAGCCGCTGCGTCAGCGGGCCCACTATCGTCAGCGCGCTGCGAGGATCTTCGAGCCGATCGACCAGCAGGCTGGCGACCGCGAGCTCGAGTCGGGCCAGGGTCTGGGGCGGATGCGGCTGCCGGCAGTCTGCCGCCAGCAAGCGAGCCAGCTCTTGTGCCCGTCCTTCCGCGGCCAGCAGCACCGCCAACAGCCGCCGCGGCTCGCGGGCGCTCGGTTGCAGGTCCAGCCACTCGCGCACCGCCTCGATGCACGCCGCACGATCGATGAAGCGCGACCGCTCGACTCGCCAGCGCACGAGCGCCAGCTGAGCCGCGGGGAACGAGCTCAACGCCTGCGCCAAGCTAGCCAGCTCGCCGAGCGCTGCCTTGGCGTCGTCGGGATCCGCCACCTCGCGCAGCAGCGCCCGCGCCCGATCGAGCCCTTGGGCGATCGGCTCGTCGAGCAGGCCCGGCTCGCCGTGGAGCGGTGAGGCCGTGCTCGCCGCTTCGAAGCTGGCTGGTGGTCGCAGCTGTACCTGCAGGCCCTCGTCTTGGAGCTCGGGCACCTCGTCGCCGAGCGCCTCGCCGGGCTCCGACTCGGTCAAGGGCCCGCGCAGGTCGATCGTCACCCCGCGGCGGTTGAGCGCCAGCGCCTCGATCGCGCAGCCCTCCAGGCTCGGCGCTTTCCAGCCGACCGACGCGAACGCCCGCGTCATCGCCAGGCGTCCGCTGTCGATCACGAGCGAGTCGTCGTCGACGACCACCGAATGACGGACGCCCCCGACGGGCGCGCGGGTCAGGTGGCGAGCGATCACCTGCCACAGTCGCCGCGCCGAGGTGTCACGGCCTTCGCGATCGACTGACGCATCCCGTGCTCGCTCGGCCTCCGAGAGCGGCTGAGGCAGATCTCCGATCAGCCACAGCCGACACGGTCGCAGCCGCAGCACCCGGTGCTCGGGGATCAGATCGAAGGCCACGAGCAGCCAAAGCGGCCGCTGATCCTGCGTGGTCCCGCGCAGCATCACGCAGGGCCGTGGGCGCTCGGCTACGGGTAGCTCGCGGCGGAGATCCAGCTCGACCTCATCGACGCGAAAGCCCAGGAGCTCGCTGCCGACCAGCTCGCGCTCGAGCCAAGGCAGCAGCGCCCGGTCTTCGATCACCAGCGTCGCGCGGACGACTCGGCAGCGACGGTTGCGGAACTTCGTCGCCGTCAGCGGCCCACGCAGCGGGAAGCGGACCCCCGGGATGACCGCCTCGTACTCGCGCAGGCGCACGCCCTCCGCGAGCGTGCGACGGACGAGCGCGAGCAGGGCTCGGCGCTCGCGGAAGAGCAGCGAGAAGCCCAGCACGTTCCCGACCCCGGGGCCTTGGCCGGCGTCGTCCGGGGTCTGCGTGGAGTCTTCGGTGCTCACGGGCGGGAGGGCGGAGCGGGGGGTGAGTATAGGGCAAGGGGAAGGGGGCGGGAAGCAGGGCGGGAGAGGGGGTTTTGGGGGTGTTTGGGTGGGTTCGAGACCCTCGCTCGGCTCACGTCGCGCGTGCCTCTCGGTGCGCAGACCAGAGTGGGCGGGTGCGGGGGGAGAGTGTTGGCACGGGCTGCAGCGTCCGGGTCGTGCCGAAGCGCGTCGCTCGTGCTCTATCCACTGCGACCGCGAGGCGCTGGCTGCTCGATGTCTACGAATCTTGGAATCGACGGCGATAGCCGCCCTTCGATTTTGATCGGCTGTATTCGAAGTAGTCTGATTCTATTGTATATAGAGGGTAGGTGCGCATTTATACTGTTATAAATCACCGCGAGATTGGGAGACTTCGAGCAGAGCGCAGGGAGGCCTTTCCGATCATGGAGAGCGCTCCCTCCTCGAACAGTGGCTCCCCAGGGCGCTGCGCGCGGGCGAGTTAATTTGGGAGACCTGCGCTC
>CBFGLP010001594.1:0-9583 GCA_965649595.1 uncultured Myxococcales bacterium
TCCCGGCAAAGCCGTGCCGGATCCTCCGCCCCCTGCCCGCCCCTCTCAGGGGCGTTGGTTCGTGCCTTGGACCGAGAATTGATTCGTCCGAACGCAACCGAGCCCAGGGATTAACTCGCCCGCGCGCAGCGCCCCGGGGTGCCACTGTCCGAATAGGGCGCGCTCTTCATGATCGGGAAAGGCCCTCCCATGCGTTGGCCTGCACCCCTATTAGGGCCTCGCACCACCCGATGGGTGTAAACGCGTACGTTGCGTGCAGATATCCGATCCGCCCCATACGACGGGCCGCCGAGATCTCGAGATCGAATGTTGGCTCCCGAGCGAGACTGAGCAGTTGATTGATCGTACACCGACGACGATCTCGCGTTGCACCGTGGCGGCTCGACTGCTTGCACGGAACCAGGGTGGATGACAGAGACGCTGGGGGTGCTCCTGAGCGAGTCGAGCCGGCCGAACGATCGATTGGGAGAAGGTCCACGCATCAACCCTCGATCAGTTGATGCCGAGACCCGCCCTGGACCGGCGACCTGTCTGAGCGACACGGAGCACCCTCAGCGGCTCCGTCGTCCACCCCGTACCGTCGGGAGCCGAGCCGCACCTCGAACAACCTGCACGGCGCACCCCCGAAGCAGGACCCGATCACAACCTAAGAAAACACCCCCCCAAGCGACAACGCAGCCAACACCGCCAGCACCGCGACCCCGACCACGAGCGAGATCGTGTTGCGATCCCAAACGAACCCGACCGGCTCATGCAGCCCCGTGCCGGTCATCGTCGGGACCCGCCCGCTCGCCGTGCTGCCGGGCTCACCCTCGTCTGCGATCTGCCCCCCACGCCCGCGCGCCCGCTCGCGCTCGCGCTCGCGCAGCGCCTTGCGACGCCGCATCAGCTCGGCCGACTTCGCGGTGTCGGGAAGATCGATCCGCATCGTATCGCCGTCGAGCTCCTCGCCCGGCGAGAGTCGAACGGCCGGCAGCGAGATCGCTACGCGCTCGCCGACCTGTACGACCTCGCGCAGGTGCAGCGCGGGCTCGTCGGTCTCGATCGGCACGGCCCGCTCGTCCATTCGCGCGATGTCTTCGCACTCACGGCGGATCCTCGTGACCAACACGACCGGCGAGCGTCCGAGCACCTCGATGCGGATCAGGCGATGCAGCGGGCCTCGCCGGGCGGCGTACATGCCCTCGACCCGACGGGTCGCCGGCTCGTCGAGGTGCTTGGCCAGGCAGACGATGAACAGCCCGCGGCCGCGGACCTCGTCGATCGCGTTGCCGATCGATCGAACGTCGCGCTCGGCACCGGAGACCACCCGCGCCCGGGTCCCTGCGGCGCGCAGCCGCTCGACCAGCGCCCCGAGCATCGGCTCGTCGGCGGAGGCACAGATCAAGGTCACGGCGACCTCGCTCGGGTCGGTGGGCATCGAGTTCCTCGCGGCGCTCCGGCGTGTCGCGAACGCCGAGTGTCGTACAGGTGTAGTGCGGCTCGCAAACGATCTCACGTGCGGCCCGGCCGGACCCGACTAGAGCGAGGCGTGTGTCTAGGGTAGATCGCCAGGCATGTCCGACAGCGTCGACACGATCGCTACCGTCGCCGTCCTCGGGGCCGGGACCATGGGGCACGGCATCGCGCAGGTGTGCGCGATGGCTGGCTGCGAGACCCGCCTCTTCGATGTCACCAACGAGCTCGTCGAAGCGGGGCTCGCCAAGATCACCGCGAACCTCGACGCCGGGATCGCGCGGGCCAAGCTGAGCGAGGCCGAGAAGGCCAGCACGCTCGCCCGACTGAGTGGCCGCACGGATCTCGCCGAGGCGGTCCGCGGGAGCGATCTCGTGATCGAGGCGGTGCCGGAGCGGCTCGATCTCAAGCGCAAGCTGTTTGGCCAGGTCGCCGAAGTGGTCGCGCCGACGACCGTGCTCGGGACCAACACCAGCTCGCTCTCGATCGCCAGCATCGCCGAAGGACTGCCGCACCCGCAGCGAGTGATCGGCCTGCACTTCTTCAACCCGGTCCACATCATGAAGCTGCTCGAGATCGTGGTCGGGCCGCAGACCGACGCGTCGGTGCTCGAGCGCATGCGCAGCTTCGCGGTCCGGATCGGCAAGGAGCCGATCGTCGTGCAGGACTCGCCCGGCTTCGCGACCAGCCGGCTTGGCCTGGTGATCGGGCTCGAGGCGATCCGGATGGTCGAGCAAGGGGTCGCCTCGGCCGAGGACATCGACAAGGCGATGACGCTCGGCTACGGGTTCCCGATGGGCCCGCTCAAGCTGACCGATCTGGTCGGCCTCGACGTTCGGCTGTCGATCGCCGAGTACCTGAGCCAGCACCTCCCGGACGGCAAGCACTTCGAGCCGCCCAAGCTGCTGCGGGACATGGTCGCGCAGGGCAAGCTCGGCAAGAAGTCCGGGCAGGGCTTTTATCGGTGGGGCTGACCGGATAGTGGTCGCTCGTACTCGTGGACCGCAAAATTGCGATCCCCGTGACAAAGAGTGCTCCGGTTCGTGCCTGTGCAGTAATTTCGCGAACACACTACAATTCTCTGCAAAGTATCGCGATTGACAGCGCGAATCCCCAACATGTAGCGTGCCGCGGCGACCCCTCGCATGGCCGACTACGATAGCATCGCCTCGACTGGCCGAAGCATCGTGCGGCTGTTGAATCACGGGTTCGAACAGGACAATCCACATCCGCTGGACGCCACGACCACCGCGGTCTTGATTCGCACCGAGGATTTCAAGACCGATTCGATGAATGGCGATACGACGGCGCTGACACCGCCCGCGGTATCGATCTTCTTTTATCGGGTGGACGTGAATCGGACGATGCGAGCGTCCTGGTCGGCGGTCGGCAACTACGAAGGCCGCGCCCACTTGCCGCTCGATCTCCACTTTCTGCTCACGCCTTGGGCCGAGAACGCTGATTACGAGCTGCGGCTGCTCGGCCGGTCGATGCAGGTGCTCGAGACCCACCCGATCCTCACCGGCCCGCTGCTCGATCCGGGCGGCTCGTGGGCGCCGGGCGACGCGATTCAGGTGTCGATCGCCGAGGCCACGACTGA
Source organism: uncultured Myxococcales bacterium (assembly GCA_965649595.1). Lineage (GTDB taxonomy): Bacteria > Myxococcota_A > Polyangia > Nannocystales > Nannocystaceae > Plesiocystis. The sequence continues at coordinate 3,056 of CBFGLP010001594.1, forward strand.
GGAGGTCATGCGGACCTTCGACTCGCTGCCGATCGACTACAAGCTGAGCGTCCCCTATGTGGCGCGGGTCATCCGGGTGTCCGAGCAGCAGGCTCGGCCGCGGCCGGATGTCGAGCGGGCCTCCGTCGGTGCCCGACCGAGCCTGCGCAGCGTCGAGCCGCCGACCGTCGCGGCGCCCGAGCTCGAGGAGGACGAGGCGTGAGCGGCGAGTGGACGGTGCTCCGCACCCGGCTCGCGCTCGGCGTCGAGCCGATCGACGCGGTGCTCGGCACCCGGATGGTTCGGGCGATCCACGTCGAGGTCGAGCGGGCTGGCTCGCTGTGGCCGGTCGCGCGGCACGAGACCGGTCGCCACGCGCTGACCCGGCCCGAAGAGCTGGGCGAGAGCGTGGACCTGCGCCTCTACGATCGCCGTCGGGGCGTCGTGCCCCGTCGGATCCGCGTGCCGCTGCCCGGGCTCGACGAGCGACGCGCGGCCATGCGGACCCGCAAGCCGGTGCTGTTCCCGGGCGTCGCGTGGGATCTCGTCGGCGGCGCGACGGCGCTGCGTGGACGGGTCCTGCACGACGATCAGCCGGTCCGCTGGGCGTGGCTCGAGGCTCGCCGACCTGATGATGACGCGGTCGTGCTGCGGACCCGCGCGGACGATCGCGGCGAGTACCTGCTGGTGCTCGACGCGGGAACGATCCCGCTCGCCGAGCTCACGCCCACGTTCGCGCTGGATCTGCGCGCCCACGGTCCGAGCAGCCCCACGACACCTGCGATCGGTGAACGCGACCCGCTCTGGGACCTGCCGATCGAGACCCTCGCTGCGCCTGGCGATCCCGATCCGATCGCCGAAGGAGCGCCAACCTTGCCGGCTGATCTGCCGGTCGGTTGGACGACGCTGGGCGAGGCCCGCGTGACCCTGACGCTCGGCCGCACGGTCGGCGACGACGATCTCCTGAGTTTCTGACGCCACTTCGCCCTGGGGGCTGACCAAGCCCTCGATCCCGCCCACTTCGCACGCGCGAGCGTGCTCAGCCCACCGCTCATCCGAGGAGTTCCGCGATGCCCGAGTACTTGTCCCCCGGCGTATACGTCGAGGAGGTCAGCTTCCGCTCAAAGTCGATCGAAGGCGTGCCAACCAGCACGACCGGGTTCGTCGGCATGACTCGCACGGGCCCCGTGTACTACGACCACGGGGTCGATCCGCAGGGCAATGGCCGCGGCCCGAGCCAGTGCGAGGCGCGGCTGGTCACCAGCTGGACCGAGTTCGAGCGGGTGTTCGGCGGGCTCGATCCGCTGCAGCTCGACGGCGGGATCGAGTGGACGCCCTATGTCGCGCACGCGGCCCGGGCGTTCTTCGAGAACGGCGGGCAGCGGCTCTACATCGCCCGCGTGTTCGTGCCGGCCGACGACAGCGTGCGCTACCACGGGGTCGCCAGCTACGGCTTCTCGGTCGGCGGGACAGTCACCGCGACCTGGCGGGCGCGCTGGCCCGGAGCCGCTGGCAACGTGCTGATCAAGACCTCGCTGCGGCGCAGCGGCAACTTGGTCTTCACCTACACGGATCCGACCACCAACACGCCCGAGACCCGGCTCCGCCAGGTTCGCAGCGGCTCGGTCGTCGAGCTGAGCACGACCAGCTCGGTGCCAGGCCTGACCGATCCGGTGACCGAGTCGCAGCTGCGCGTGGTCTCGATCGATCAAGACGGCGTGCAGTCGCTGGTCGACTCGAGCGGGACCAGCACGCTGGTCTCGTCGCTGGCCTCGACGCTGATCGCCCAGCTGATCGAGGTCGACGTCGACGTGCTCGGCGAGAACGATCGGATCGAGCGCTACGCCGGGCTCTCGGGCTCCGATGCGCTGACCCGCGCGGTCCGGCGGATCCTGCAAAAGGACGATCCCGAGAACGAGGACGCGAGCGTGTGGCTCGACGTCACGCCGAGCTCTAACCCCTACTGGCCCGCGCTGCTGACCTACGCGCTGCTCAGCTCGGGCGGCGGTCGGCTCTCGGGCGGCAACGACGGGGCCCTCGCCACGCCCGACGACCTCGCCGGCAGCGCGGCCGATCCGGACGACGCGGCGATCAAGGCGACCGGGCTCGAGGCGCTCGCCGAGGTCGACGACATCGCGATCGTGGCCGCGCCCGACAGCGGCGCGTACGAGGATCCGGCCGACAACGAGCTCGCGGCCCAGAAGCTGATCGGCCACGCCGAGCGGCTGCGCTACCGGATCGCGGTGGTCGACGGTCCCAAGGGCAGCTCGCTCAACGAGATCCGCGACTTTCGGGGCAAGTTCGATAGTAAGTACGCGGCGCTCTACCACCCCTGGGTCGAGATCCTCGATCCGACCCAGCGGCCCAGCCAGGGCGCGCCGCCTCGCCGCCTGCTGCTGCCGCCCTCGGGCTACGTGACCGGCATCTACGCGCGCAACGACATCGAGCGGGGCGTGTTCAAGGCGCCGGCCAACGAGATCGTCCGCGGCATCACCCGCTTCGAGGCCAACATCACCAAGCCGCGCCAGGACGTGCTCAACCCCGAGGGCATCAACGCGCTGCGCTTCTTCGAGGGCCGCGGCAACCGGGTCTGGGGCGCGCGCACGCTCAGCTCGGATCCCGAGTGGAAGTACGTCAACGTCCGCCGGCTGTTCATCTACATCGAGCACTCGATCGACAAGGGCACTCAGTGGGCGGTGTTCGAGCCCAACGGGCCGCGCCTGTGGGCCAACGTCCGCCGGACGATCGAGGACTTCTTGCTGGTGCTGTGGCGCGACGGGGCGCTGCTCGGTGACAAGCCCGAGCAGGCGTTCTTCGTCCGCTGCGATCGCACGACGATGGTCCAAAACGATCTCGATAATGGTCGGCTGATCTGTCTGATCGGCATCGCGCCGGTCAAGCCGGCGGAGTTCGTGATCTTCCGGATCGGCCAGTGGACGGCCGACGCGAGCTGAAAGCGACGAGGAGCTGAACGATGCCTACCTACCGCGACAACCCCTACTCCGCGTTCAACTTCATCGTCTCGCTCGGCGGCAGCCAAGGCGACGGCTCGCTCGGCAGCATCATCGGCGGGTTCTCCGATGTCAGCGGCCTCGGCTTCGAGGTCAACTACGCCGAGTATCGCAACGGCAACGAGATGCGGAACACCGTCCGCAAGGTTGCCGGTAGCTTCAAGAACGACGACGTCACGCTCAAGCGTGGCTTGGTCGGATCGACCGACCTGTTCGAGTGGCTGCGGGCCGTCCGCGAGGGCGCCCACGACCCCCGGACCGTGACGATCACCTTGCTCGACGAGGCTCGCCAAGAGGTCGCCAGCTGGGTGCTCGAGGCGGCGCAGCCCAAGAAGTGGACTGGTCCGACGCTCGCGGCCAAGGGCGGCGGCGAGGTTGCGATGGAGGAGCTGAGCCTCGTCCACGAGGGCATCAAGTACGAGTGAGGCTCGTAGCTCGCTAGCTCGTCGACCATGGCCGCGCCGCGCTCAGAGTTGGGTGCGCCCGGGATCTACCGGGTGCCACCGACCCTCGCCCCCACGCTCGCGGGGGAGCGACTGGACGTGTGCGCGTTCGTGGGCGTGGCGGCGCGCGGGCCCGCGTGGGTCCCGGTCGTCGACGAGCAGTGGCGAGCCGATCAACCAACGATCGGGCCCGCTCGCGCGCGCCGACGCTCGGTCGCGCGGCGAGTGACGAGCTGGGCCGAGTTCGTGCACCTCTACGGCGGCCTGCGAGGCCCTGGGCGGCTGCCCTGGGCGGTGCGGGCGTTCTTCGATCAAGGCGGCGTCGAGGCGTGGATCGTTCGGATCACCGCTCCGACCGAGCTCGACGGCGAGGGTTTTCCCAACGGCGCGGGGCGAGTGAAGCTGCCCTACCTCGAGGGTCCAGCGCCCGGCGGCGTGCACCTGATCGCCCGCGACGAGGGCGAGTGGTCGAACCGGATGCGAGCGGCGCTGGGCTTCGCCCGCGCGCCGCTCAGCTACGTCGACGCCAGCGCGAGCACGCTGAGCTTCTCGCTCGGCGACGCGCCGCCGCCCGGCTCGCTCGTGCGGGCGAGCTTCGCCGTCGGCACCTCCGAGCTGCGCTTCGTGACCGGGCTGGTGGTCGATCGAACGGCGAAGCGAGTGCTGGCGAGCTTGTCGGCGCCGTGGACGGGAGCTCCGGACCAAATCGTCCAGCTCGACCTGGTCTCGGCGGAGCTGTGGCTGGACGATGGCCAGGGCATCCGCGAGCGCCACCGCGAGCTCGGGCTCTCGGCCCTGCACCCGCGCTTCATCGCGACGGTGCTCTGTCACGAGTCCGAGCTGGCCTGGCCTGACGAGCGCTGGGTCGAGGCCACGCTCACGGTCGACGCGAGCTTGCCGGCGCTCGATCGTGCGAGCGCGATCGCGTTCACGCGCGGCGAGGATCGCTACGCGGCGATCGAGGTCGCGCACTTCTTCGACGATGCCTGGGACCCGCGCGGCGAGCTGCCGGGCTCGGGGATCGCCGCGATCGCCGACGTGCCCGCGATCGCGAGCGTGGTCGTGCCGGACCTCTATCACCCGCAGGCGCTGATCGTCGACGAGTCGGTCGTCGACGTCGATCTGAGCGGCAGCGCCGACTGGGAGGCTTGCGTCGAGCACGAGCCGATCGAGGCCGAGCAAGAGCCCAACCTCGACTCGCTGCCCGGGCTGATCCGCGACGTCGGCTCGCAGCTGGCCGAGATCGTCGGGTGGCAACAAAAGCTCGTCGGCGTGGCCGAGCGGCTCGGGGTCGTCGCGCTGCTCGACGTCCCCCCGGGGCTCGAGCAGCGACGGATCCTCGCCTGGCGACAGAATTTCTCGAGCTCGTGGGCGGCCGCCTATCACCCCTGGCTGCGCCTGGCTCGGACCAGCGAGGAGCCGGAGCGCGAGGTTCCAATGCGCCTCGGCCCGGCCGCGCTCGCGGCGGGGATCATCGCGCGTCGCGAGCTTCGCTACGGGATCCCGCACGGCCCAGCCAACGAGCTGGCCGCGGGGGTCGTCGACGTCGAGGATCGCGTGTCGCCGCGCCGCCACGACGAGCTGCACCCGCGAGCGATCAACGTGTTCTTGCGCGAGCGCGACGGCGTCCGGCTGACGGCGGCGCGGACCTTGAGCAGCGATCCGAGCCTGCGCCAGCTGAGCGTGCGTCGCTTGATGCAGCTCCTGCACCGCAGCCTCGAGCGGCAGCTCCAGTGGGTCGTGTTCGAGCCCAACGACGATCGCCTGCGCGAGCGCTTGCGCGATCTCTTGCGCGTGTTCTTGCGCGCGCTGTTTCGCCAAGGCGCGTTTCGGGGCGCGAGCGAGAGCGAGGCGTTCTTCATCCGCTGCGACGCGAGCAACAACCCCTCGGTCGCGGTCGAGCGAGGCGAGCTGTTGGCGGAGATCGGGGTGGCTCCGGCCGAGCCGCTCGAGTTCATCGTGCTGACGATCCGGCGCGACGGCGACGGACAGCTCGAGGTGGTGCCGCGATGACCGAGCTCTTGCTGCAGACCTTCAACTTCGAGGTCGAGCTGCGCCGCAGCGCCGAGCTGCGCGCGGGCGAGCTGGGCACGCGCAACGCCCCGCCGCCGCCGCCCGGCCAGGCCGGAACCAGCGAGCTGCTCTGCAGCGGTGGGTTTCAAGAGTGCTCGGGCCTCGAGGTCGAGCTCGACATTCAGGAGCTGATGGAAGGCGGACGCAACGACGGAGTGATCCGGCGGGTCGGGCGGGCGAAGTACCAGCCGATCACGCTCAAGCGAGGCATGTTCTTCGCGCCCGACAACGGCGCGGCCGGGCTCGATCGCTCGCTGTGGCGCTGGCTGCAGAGCATCTCTGCGGGCACGGTCCCGGTCCCGCGCTACGACGGCTCGATCCGCGTGAAGCACAACGGCACGACGATCGCGACCTGGTCGTTCGTGCGCGGGCTGCCAGCCCGGCTGCGCGGGCCCGAGCTCAACGCCAAGACCGGCGACATCGCGATCGAGGAGCTCTCGATCGCCCACGAGGGTCTGAAGCTGGAGGACGCCTGAGTGCCGGTGCTCGAGAAAGCCAAGCTCGCGGTGCTTCTGCCGCCTCGCCAAGGTCGCGTCGCCGACGTCGACAGGTCGACTGAGCAAGAGGTCCAGTTCAACCCGGCGACGCTCAAGGTCACGCTGAAGAACGCGCAGGATCGGACTGGCGCTTCGGGTCGCCAGGTCCGGCAGTTCGTCGGCGCGGAGTCGGAGAGCTATACGCTCGAGCTGCAGTTCGACTCGGCCGATGACGAGAACAACGGCGAGCCGGTCTCGGTCCGCGAGAAGACCTGGATCGTCGAGCGATTCCTGCGACCGCGCGCTCGCGGGGTCCAACCACCGCGCATTCGGTTTTGGTGGGGCGACCTGATCATCGACGGGGTCGTCGATCAGCTCGAGCTCGAGTTCGATCACTTCGCGCACACGGGCGTGCCGCTGCGGGCCAAGGCCGTGCTCACGCTCAAACGGCAGGACAGCACCCGCGAGGTGCTGCCCGAAGAGCCGCGCCAGTCCGGGCAGACCCAGACGCAGCCGGGCCAAGCGAGCAACGCTGCTCCTGGTGGC
>CBFGLP010001595.1:0-10815 GCA_965649595.1 uncultured Myxococcales bacterium
CGCGAGGTCGCTGCGCGACCCCGGTGGGCTGGTTTCGGGGTTCGCAGCCGTTCGTGGTCGCCCCCGGAGGGGGCTGGTTAGGCCCAACAGGCCTCGCGGAGGCGTCAGGAGGGTCCTGAAGGACACGCTCGAGCGTGCTGTACAATCGCCGCCCATGAGCTTGCGAGTCAGCTTGGGATCGAGCGTGGTCTCGTTGTTCTTCCGGTCGACGAACCGCTGCGGTTGATCTGCGCGTGGGCATCGGTCTGGGCGTGGTTGCGAGCTCGCTGCTGCTCGCCGGAGCTCCGGCGGCCGGCGGCGAGCCTGCGTCCGAATCCAGCGAAGCCCGCATGAGCGTGGCTTGGTCGGCGCCACCCGAGTGTCCCGATCGCGACGAGCTGCTGGCTCGGCTCACCGCGTTGCTCGGTCGTGAGCCGAACCAGCCGGACGATCCGCAGCTCGAGGGTGAGGGCAACATAGTCGCTAGCGTGGGAGGCTACGCGCTTCGGCTCGAGCTGCGAGCGCCGAGCGAGTACGTGCGCGAGCTGGAGTCACCACGTTGCGAGGATCTGACCGACGCGGCCGCGCTGATCCTCGCGATGACGATCGATCCGCTCGGGCCATTGGATCCCGCCGACGAGCTGGAGCCGGACGAGGCCGACTCGACGCTCGTAGTAGAGGAGCCTGCGAGCACAGACGAGCCTCTGCCGCCAGACCAGCCTGCACCCGCTGAACAGCAACCCACACCAGCCGAACGAGAACGAGGGCCGCTCGTCGCTCTGCGGCTCGGAGCGATCGGTTCGTTCGGTCCGCTGCCCGGCTTCTCGGGCGGGCCTCAGCTCGCGCTCGCGGTCGGTGCTCGTGCCGGCCGCTCGGATGCCAAGCCGCGCGCGAGCGTGCGCGTCGAGCTGAGCGGCAGCTATCTCGTGCCCCGCGTCGCGACGGCCGACCAAGCCGACGCCGGGGTTCGCGTGTCGCTCGGGCAGGTCGGTCTGCGGGGCTGTGGCGTGCCCGAGCTCGGCGCAGTCTCGCTGCCATTCTGTGTCGGTGTACAAGCAGGCGTGATGCATGGCCGCGGCTTCGGTGCCGATCTCGGCGACTCGGCTCGTGCGACCGCTCTGCCTTGGGCCGCGGCAGAGTTCGGCGTGGCAGTTGCCTATGCCCTCACGCCCAGGATCGCGCCGTGGCTCGGCGTCGACGGGGCGGTGCCGCTGGTTCGGCCGGGGTTCGAGGTCCGGGATCTCGGGGTCGTGCACCGGGCCGCCAGCGCGGGCGTCCAAGTGATGCTGGGCGTGGAGCTTCGTTTCGAGACCAAGAAACGTCGTTCCTACGATGTTCATCTCGGACAGACGGATCCATCGGCGAGCGGCCAAGGAGGGGGCCGGTGACCGAGCCTCGCAAGCGGCCGACCCTGCGCCTTGTCGCGGACGACGAGCGTCCGGTCAGCGCGGAGGTCGAGCGCGAGGACAGCTCTTCGGTCGAGAGCGCGCTGGTCGAGCGCCACGATCCTGGCAGCTTCGTCGACGCGTTTCGCCGTCACTACCGGATGGTCCATCGCATGCTGCGGCAGCTCGGCGTCGACGATGCGGTGCTCGACGACGCCACGCAGGACGTGTTCTTGGTCGTGCATCGTCGCTGGCGCGACTACGACGGACGCTCGGCGTTTCGCTACTGGCTGCTCGGCATCACGCGGCGGCTCGCCAGCGACTATCGGCGGGCCGCGCGACGGCTGCGGGCGCGGCTCGACCGGGCCCGTATCGAGGTGCCTCCGACGCGCCCCGGTCGACATAGCGACCCCGATCCGGAGCTCCAGCTCGGCGACCGTCAGGCGATCGCGCTGGTCGACGAATTCCTGGTCACCCTCGACGACGATCGCCGCGAGGTGTTCGTGCTCGCCGACATCGAGGGCCTCAGCGCGCCCGAGATCGCCGAGGCGCTCGGGGTCAAGCTCAACACCGTATATTCGCGCTTGCGAGTGGCTCGTCAGCGCTTCGAAGTGTTCTTGCGCCGGCAGCAGAGCCGCGAGCGAGGGTCGCATGGACGAGCTCGGTGACGAGGCCCGCGCGCTGCTCGAGCGCTACCGACGAGCGACCGCGATCGACGACGCTGCGGTCGAGCGGGCGCTGACCCGCGCGCTCACGCGGGCCGAGGGCAACGAGCCGAGGCTGCGCGGGCCTCGACCACGAAGGTGGCGCGTGGGGGCGAGCGCGGCTGCGGTGTTGCTCATGCTCGGGACCGCCGGGCTGGCCTATGCCGAGCTCGAGTTCGGTTGGCTGAGCGAGACCATGGGGCGGACCTCGGCGGCCGAGTACGAGCGCGCGTCGACGCCGAGCCCCGAGGTCGTGAGCGGGGCCGGCGGAGCCGAGACGTCGACGAGCCTCGCGGTGCCGCCCATGACCGAGCAGCCTCTGCCACCTCCGGCACAGCCAGCGACCGAGGTCGAAACGCCTCCACCCAAAGTCATCGACGCGGCGCCGCGCAAGCGGTCGGGTGAGCGGCAGCCCACCAACGAGGCCAAGCCGACCGAGTCGACCACCGAGGTCACTCAGCCGATCGACGCAGGGGCGCTGGCTGAAGAGAGCCGCTTGCTCGCGCGCGCCCGCAAGGCCCTCGCCAAGGGCGAGGTGGCTCGCGCGCTCGAATGGGCCGAAGAGCACGAGCGGCGCTTCCCCGACGGCTTGCTCGCGGCCGAGCGAATGATCGTCCAGGCGGCCGGGCTGTGTCGCTCGGACCGGACCAGCGAAGGCCGAGCGCTTCTCGACGAGCTGAGCCGCCGCCACCCAGGCACGCCCGCGAGCGCGCAGGTCGAAGCTGCATGCGAGCCGCAATGAGGCGCACCGGGCTGCTAGTGCTCGTGCTCGCGCTGGGAGGGTGCGAGCCGACCGGCGAGATCGGGCAATTGCAGGGGGGCTCCGACGAGCTCGCGGATGATGGCAGCAGCGACTCGAGCGAGGCCGATGCCGACTCGAGTGGGGAGTCTGGAGAGGATTCGAGTGAGCCCGATTCAGGGTCCGACTCTTGGCCCGACTCGGGAGCGGAATCGACCAGCTGGACCGAGTCCGACTCGATGGGCGAATTCGGCGAGAGCGAATCGAGTGATGACGGGGACAATATTTGCTCGCTGCAAGGCACCGAGACACCCTGTGCAGTGTGCGCGGATCTGTCGTGCTGCGAGGAGCTGCACGTCTGTGAGGCGCACATGCAGTGCTGGTGCGTGCTCGGGTGCTTCAACTCCCCGAATCTCATGAGCTGCGCGATGCAATGTCCTCCCGGACCCGAGGCGCTCGCGTTATTGCAGTGCCAATCCGCAAATTGCGCGCCGGTTTGCGGATGACGAAGCTCGCGATTGCGTGACGGAATCATCAGGTGCCGGCCAAGCAGGGGCACCATGCGTATCCTCGACTCCTCCCTCCCCACGCTTCGCTTTGGCTTCGGCCGCTCCATGACATTCGCGCTCGCGCTCGGCTTGCTCGCAGTTGGTTGCGGTGGCGACGATTCGCCGGGCGACGGCGCAGATGAGGCCGGCAGCGAGACTGCGGGAGAATCCGGCACGGACGAGGACGTCGGCGAGTCGGGTGAGTCGGCCTCGAGCTCGGACACCGAGTCCACCAGCAACGACACCGAGCCGACCACGGACACGAACACCGACGAGAGCTGCCCGATCGGCGCCGAGGGCTGTGAGTGTACGCCCGGCGGCGGCTGTGATCCGGGCTTGGTCTGCGAGCTGGGCACCTGCACGGCCGGGAGCGCGGACACGAACGACACCGACGCCGACACGACGGATACGACCGACACCGACACGACGGACACGACCGACGGCACCGACACGACGGACACGACCGACACCGAGGGCGGCGCCTGTGACCCGGCCCCTGGCGACGACGAGTGCACGTCGTGCAACAAGGAGAGCTGCTGTGACGCCATCGAGGCCTGCGCCGCCGACGAGGACTGCACGTGCATGTCCGAGTGCGTGAACGACGGAGGCAACTTCTTCCAGTGCGGGCAGCAGTGTGGGGTCATGGGCCCCAACCAGACCTTGCAGGAGCTGTTCGGCTGCACGCAGCAGTTCTGCGGTCAGGCCTGCTTCTGAGCTCAGCGCTCGCGCTGCCGCAATTGCGCTCGATCGACGAGGACGAGCGCGAGGGGTAGAGCGGAGCGGTCCAGGACTGGACTATCCTGGGCCGCTCCATGTCCATGCCCTTCAAGCTCTCGTCGACCCCCATCCTGCTCGGCCTCCTCCTCACGCTCGCGTGCTCCGACGAGCCCGCGAGCGACGACGACGTCGGCGACACCGACGACTCCTCGACCCAAGCCGATACGACCGACGGCTCGACCGACGACGGCTCGACCGATGATACGACGGACGACACGACGGACGACGCGACCGAGACCGGTGAAGCGACAATCGTCGTCAGCGGCGACGCGTTCGCGTTCAGCTTGCCCGGCGAGCCCTACGGTCTGATCGCCGACGCCACAATCTCCGTGCTCGAGCAGCCCGAGTTCTCGGTCACGACCGACGCGACGGGTCACTTCGAGTTCCCTGCGCTGCCGGCTGGCAGCACGGCAACCTTCGTGCTCGACCACCCCGATTTCCCGCCGGCGCGGACCAAGACCTTCACGCTGCCCGAGAGCGGCGAGCTCGAGCGGGTGACCTTCCAGGTGCCCGACTTGACGCTCTTCGACCTGATCGCGGGGATCGTGCAGGTCGAGATCGATCCGAGCGCCTGCCAGATCGTCAGCACGATCACCCGCGTGGGCAAGTCGATCTATGACGCGGGTGCCCACGGTGAAGCGGGAGCGACCGTCACGATCACCCCGGCGGTGCCGGGCGAGCAGGGCCCGATCTACTTCAACGACGACGTGATCCCCGACACGGCGCTTACCGAGTCCTCGACCGACGGCGGGGTGCTCTTCGTCAACGTGCCTCCGGGCGTCTACGAGCTGCAGGCCCACAAGGACGGGGTCGAGTTCGAGAGCGTGACCATGCAGTGCGCGGCGGGGGTGCTGGTCAACGCGTCGCCGCCCTATGGGCTGCAGGCGCTGCCCTGATCGGCGCGTCTGACCATTCGAGTGCCTGCGTCATGCGGGCGTGAGCATCGGTGCAACACCGCGTCGTTCGGTGGCATGTGCCGCTCGCCGGTGGCTGGCGTCGACGAGGATCTGCTCCAAGTCGAGCACTCCGAGATCCGGATCGACGTCGGCATCCTCCGGGACGTCCGTCAATTGCGCCCGGACTTGCTCGTTCGAGAGCTCAACGAGTTGTTCGCCTCGAAGGCCGCGTCCGGTGCTTCGAAGCCTGCCGACCCCGCGCCCTCGCCCGAAGCACCACCCGAGCCACCGATTCCCGAGTTCCTGGCCCTCTGGCTAATCGACCTGCAGGCGAGCAGGACGAAACCCGACCAGACGCCTGGATCCTCTACGTAATCCTGATCGCCTACTTCTTCAAAATCGAGCCCTCGTTCGTGATCATAGCCCTCGGCCGGGAGATGGAGAGATTCGAATGGTCCTCGCAGCGGTTCACGAGGACGTCGCCAAGGCAGTGATGGACAAGATGCAACGCGAATACGAAATGGGAGAGATCGAGTACGACAGCTACTTCTACAAGCACGGCGTCAGCGTCGGGCGTGAGGAGGGCGTCGCCAAGGGGCGCGCCGAAGGACGCGAGGAAGGACGCGCCGAGGGCATGGCGCTCGCCCTCCTCACGATGCTCCGTGCCCGTGGTGTCGACGTCTCCGATGAACTGAGGGCCGCGCTGACCGAGTGCCACGACCTCGACCTACTCGAGCGACTAGCCGCCCGCGCCAGCCAAGTCGCCCACGGCGACGAGCTCCTGGACGGCTTGCCGCGCGTCTAGAGCACCGAGCCCCCCCCGCGCCGATCAATCTCTTTCCACTGCACCCCTTCGCCCCCCGCATTCGGCAACGTCAGCTCCCCGACCAGCGGCCGTTGCATCAATTGCTTCACTCGCTCCGCCGGATACCCCTTCTCGAACAAATAGAACAGCTTCGCCAGCGCCGCCTCGGCGGTCATGTCGTGCCCGCTGACCACCCCGATATCCAAGAGCGCTCGGCCTGTTGCATACAACGACAGGTCCGCCGACCCCCGCAGCGCCTGCGTAACGTCGACGATCACCACCCCCCGCGCGGTCGCTTCGCTCAATACCCGCATGAATTCCAGATCGGCAGTCGGTGCATTCCCAGCCCCGAAGCACTCGAGCACCACCCCTTGAACCGGTGGCGCCAGCACGGCCGCCAGCCACCCCGGCTTCATCCCCGGAAAGATCCGAAACGCGGCCACCGTCGCGCTGCCGACCTCGACGATCGATAGCTCGTCGGGATCCCGGGTCCGCGGCGGCAGCACGAGGTCCCAGTCGATGCTCAGCTCGATCCCCGCGCGCCCGAGCGGCGGAAAGTTGGGCGAGTCGAACCCGTCGAAGCCGTGCACGGACACCTTGGTCGCCCGGTTGCCGCGTAGCAGCTTGTCGCCGAACAAGATCATCACCTCGGGCAGCCGCGCGTGATAGCGGCCGAGCAGCAAGAGCGAGGTCAACAGGTTGTTCTGCGCGTCGTTGCGGGTCTCCTCGAGCGGAATCTGCGAGCCGGTCAGCACGACCGGCTTGGCGAGGTCCTCGAGCATGAAGCTCAGCGCCGCCGCGGTGAACGCCATCGTGTCGGTCCCGTGCAGGACCAAGAATCCGTCATAGGCGGCGTAGTTGGCCCGGATCCGCTCGGCGATGCCGAGCCAGTGGCCGGGGTTCATGTTCGAGCTGTCGAGCAGCGGGTCGAATTCCTCGATCACGAACTCGGGCACCTCGCGGTCGCGAAAGCGCGGGATCTCGCCGATCAGCGCCTGCAGGTGGCCGGACTCGGGCACGTAGCCCCGCTCGGTCTTGCGCATGCCCAAGGTGCCGCCGGTATAGGCGACGTAGATGCGGGGCTTGGTCGACATCCAGGCTCAGGCTAACGAACCCTAACGAGAAGCGAAAGCGGACCAGTGCGCCTCGATCAGCTCGATCAACAGCTCGTCGAGCGCGGTCTCGTCGACCTCGGCGGGGAGCTTGGTCGTGTGCAGGGCCTCGCGCATGGCTTGATCGAGCGCGTCGGCCTGTGTGAGCAGATCGTCGTAGGGCAGCGCGCCGTCGCGGATTGCGAGCAGCTCTTCGGCGTCCTCGCGCCGCACCTTTACCTCGCCGGTGCGCAGCACCTCGACGCCCATGCGCAAGAGTCGGATCAGGTGCATGCCGTGCTTGGTGTCGTAGCCGTGCTTGGCTTCGAGGGCGGCGCGGGCGGGGTTTCGCTCTCGCTGCCAGCGTTGGAACTGCTCCCAGTGGCGCCGCGCCGATCGGTAGCGCCGCTCGTTTCGCAGGGTCTCGAGCACCAGCTTGCCGAGGCCCAGGCTCGCGCCGGCTCGGTCGGCGAGCGCCAAGTCGAGCTGCTGATCACTGAGCGTCGCGTGGGTCGAGAGCGGGGCATCGGGGCCCTCTTCGGGGGCCCAAACGCGGTCGTGCGTGGCCGAGTGCACAGCGCCTGCGGGGGGCTCGAAAAGCAGGCACGCGGTCCAGAACTCGCGCATGCGCTCGCGCAGCACGTCGCGCTCGGCCCCGGGCAGCTCGATGCCCTCGTCGACGCTCCAGCCACGGATGATCAGGGCGATCGACTCCTCGATCCGATTGCGCTCGTCGGCGGAGAGCGAGGACTGCTCGGGCAGCCCGAACTCGGCCCGCGTGGGGGCGTGATCGGGTGGATGCAGCAGCCACTGCCGGTGCGTCCGGATCCGATCGAGCTGTCCACGCGCGTAGCCAGCGAAGGTGTGGCGGACCTTCTGTGACAGGAACTCGTGCCGACGCGCTCGCAAGCGCTCCCACAGCGGTGTGGTCAGCAGGATCTCGCGCTCGTCCACGAACAGCAGCTCGAGCGTGTTGGGGTTCTGCCGTGCACACAGCCCGACTAGCTTGGTCAGCTCGTAGATCACCGCGTCGGGTGTGGCGACGTGGATCTCGAGCCCGGCGCTGGGGTGCTCGCCGGCGCGCGCGAGCGCGCTCCGAAAGCGAGGCCCGAAGTTGGGTGGTGTCGCGTGCTCGTGGCCCACGTAGCTCCACTGCTCGAACTCCTGTCGGAACGAGAGCCGGACGCGGGGAGGCGCGATGCAGCAGCCGCGCAGGTCCACGTCGGAGCCAGGCCGGGCCGTGCCGTACGCATGCGAGCCCGATAGCGCGACGAACACCACGTGCGGGTCGAGATCCGCGATCATTGGGTGAAGCTTGCACCACGTCGGGCCTGCGAGGTGGCTGAGGTTCGGTGAGAGCGCGCGTGGTGCCGGAAGCCAAGCCCGGGCCTGGGTTCGGGCCGCGCTGGTCGAAGCGTGCGACGGCGGCCGCTTCACGGGCCGGCTCGCTGCGAGTGCCACTTCCATTTGGCTTTGCGGCCCATCGGGGTATACATCGCCCGCTCCGATGCACGACGCCATGAAGCACCGTTCGCCCGCCCCCTTCATCAAGCTCCAGCGGGTCTCGATCTCCCTGGCCACCCTGTTCATCGTCGCTGCAGCGAGCGGCTGCGCTGCGCACCTCGAGAAGGCAGATGAGGCGCTGACGATCGGCAACGAGCCCGAGGCCGAGGTCCACTTGCGCAAGGCCCTCAAGCAGAACGCTTCGAAGGCCGAGGCCGCGCGCCAGCTCTCGATCCTGTTGGCCAAGCAGGGCAACGAGTTCGCCGCCTCCGAGCCGCGCAAGGCCGAGAACATGTTCACCGAGGCGCTCGAGCTCGATCCGACCAACGACGAGGCGCGGATGGGCATCGCTCGCCTGCTGATGAAGCGCGGGTTCATGGCCGACGCCCGAGAGCTGCTCTCGTCGCCGGACTGCCGCGGCTGCGGCGTGTTGATGGCGATGATCCTGCACGAGGATGGCGTCAAGCACCTCAACGCCGGCGAGTACGACCTCGCTCGCAAGTCGTTCGAAGAGGCGCTGGCGCTCGGCAAGGATCCGCTCGACGCCTTGGCGATCGCCGAGACCTGGATGACCGGGCCGACGCCGGACTTGCAGCAGGCCAAGGCCTCGCTGGCGGCCGCGGCTCCGCTGATCGCTCGCGGGCAGATGCAGCCCGAGAACCTGTTTCGCGACCTGCGGACTCGCCTGATCGTCGCCGCGGCGGCGGCCCACCAGCTCGAGATGGTCGACGAACTGCTCGAGATCCGCACGCCCTCGCTGGCCGAGGAGCCCGAGTTCGAGCTGCGCTTCAAGGCGTCGCAGGAGCAGTTCAAGGCGGGCGACTCGGACCCGGCGATCAAGCGGATCTCCAGCTTGCTCGAGACCTCGGGTCAGTACATCGACCCGGCGCTGCGCGACGTCATGAGCGGCGCGCTGATGGTCATGTACTCGGCCCGCGTCGCGCAGTCGCTGCAGGCGGGTGATCCCGTCTCGGCGGCCAAGGACATCGTGGCCGGGCTCAAGCTCGACCCCGCCAACACTCGCCTCGCGCTGCAGCAAGTGCTGGCGATCGCGGGTAACGGCCGGCTGGACCTCGCGTTCGCCGAGCTCGACAAGCAGGGCAAGAGCGCGGACGTCGACAAGGTCCGCGCGATCCTCCATGCGACGGACGCGATCGCCTCGATCGAAGCCGGCAACGCGCCCAAGGCCATCGCCGCGCTCGACAAGGCCGAGGCGGTCGACGCGGATCTGCCCGAGGTCCACCTCGCGCGCGCCTACCTGCTGGCTGAGACGCGCAGCGAGGACCTCAGCAAGAAGCAGCTCCAGGAGGCGCGCGAGCTGTCCGCCTTCACCTACCCCGGCGGCCGGATCAACCAGTATGCCGGGGCCCTCGCGCATATCGATCGCGCCCGTCAGGTGATCAGCAAGCAGGGCATCTTCCACCCCTGGCGTGGCCCCAACTTCGAGCCCAAGCTGACCGCGCTCGAGCAGAAGATCAAAGCCTTCTATCCCTACGAAGTCCGCTGGTACGACGGCAAGGGCGGCTTGCTGGAGGTCGCGTCCGAAGGTGGCCAGAAGGACGTCGGAGTCAGCGGCCCGCGCTGGTTGAAAGTCACGGCGATCGCTTCGCCTGGTAAGACCGCCGAGGTCGAGGTGCCAAACGTCGGTCTCGTGGTGCTGGAGGTCGACGGCAAGCAGATCGGCGTGCTCGTCGAGGCACATTCCCACGTGAAGGTTTCGCTATAGAGCTGCCATCGTCCCTTCGTGATCCAGTCCGCTGGACGGTTTCTCCAGTGCACATCTGCGCCGCGTGAACTCACTTCTACGAGGGCGCGTGTCTGTGGGCCCGGATGAGGTCACGTCGGGTCCAACTGGCTATCTTGGTCGCGGGGAATTCAAGGATGAACAGGACCTACTTGGGAAGTGCGCTCGGCAGCGCGATGAGTCTGTTGCTGCTGTCGAGCATGGGGTGCGGGGGCAATTCACCGAGCGGTGACGACGAGGTTGGGACGTCGGCGGAGACCTCCGCCGACACCAACGCCGACGCGCAAGACGACAACGGGACCTCGAACAACGACGGCGAGACGGCCAACGAGGGGAGCGACGACGACACGGACGACGCCACGGGTGGCGAGACCGCCGGTGACACGAACGGCGACGACGATCCGGGGCCGAAGTTCGACCTCGGCGTGATCCCGGACGGCGGCCACTTCAACTGCGGCGGCAACGGTGAGGGCGATCCCAACTTCTCCTACCTGTGGGCCGCCAACAGCACGCAGGGCACGATCAGCAAGATCGACACCAAGACCGTCGCCGAGCTCGGCCGCTACATCGTGCGGCCCGACAGCAACGGCCGTCCCTCGCGCACCCCGCTCAACCGCGACCGTGACGTCGCGGTCGCCGCGCCG
>CBFGLP010001596.1:0-2661 GCA_965649595.1 uncultured Myxococcales bacterium
GGCATCGGCCTCGACGCCGAGGTGCTGTTCCTGCTCGGGATCACCTACCTGCGCATCGAGGAGATCGAGCTCGCCCGCGACATCTTCACCGAGCTGCAGATGCAGCACCCGGACCACCACCACGGCAAGCAGGCGCGGCTCTACCTCAAGTACATGCAGAACCGCTACGGACCGCCGGATCCCAACCGGACGCGGCCCGATCGCTCACCGCCGGTACCCGAGACGCCGCCGCGGGCCAAGCCCGACGAGATCAAGGACTGGCGCTGGCGTCGAGCGCAAAAGCGCAAGGCCGAGGAGGGCGAGACCCCGGTACCGAAGAAGCTCGATCCGGTCGTGGTGCCCGAGCCGGAGACTCAGGCGGAGCCCGAGGCCGAGCCCGCGCCCGAGCAACCTTAGTCAGCCCCACAGGGGTTGAGGGGGTTGGTACAATCGCGGCGCTCATGGAGTCCGAAATTCGACACCACCTCAATGTCGGTCGCGACCACTATAAGGCCGGTGAGTACGACAAGGCCGTAGCTCACTTGAGCAAGGTCATCGCGGCGCACGACGGCTTCGCCGACGTGCACAACATGTTGGGGGTGTCGCTGCAGCAGCTCGGTCGCGCCGACGAGGCTCGCGGTCGCTTCGAGCGAGCCGTCGCGCTCAACCCCCGCTACACCGAGGCCGCGCTCAACCTCGCGGTCTGCTACAACGAGCTCGGCCGCTACGACGACGCCAAGCGGGTCTACGAGCGAGCGGCGGGCAACCGCGAGAGCCGCTCGGCAGCGGTCGAGAACCTCGACGGCTACGTGCGCGGCAAGCTGGCCAACCTCCACAGCGACCTCGGCACCGCCTACGAGGGCGTCGGCATGCTCGACCACGCGATCGAGCAGTTCCGTCAGGCGCTCGAGCTGTGCCCGACCTTCGTCGACATTCGGACCAAGCTCGGCACGACCTTGCGCGACGCGGGCCGGATCGACGCCGCGATCGACGAGCTGATGGCCGTGCGCGACGCGAACCCCGAGTACCTGCCCGCGCGCGTGCACCTCGGCGTGACGTTATGGTCGGCCGGGCGCAAGGACGAGGCGCGCAGCGAATGGAAGCACGTGCTCGCAGCCGATCCGGACAACCGCAGCGTCAAGGTCTATCTCCGGATGGCCGAGGACTAGCTCCTACTCTCGAATGAGCATCGATCCCCTCACCCGAGCCCGCATGCTCGCGCCACCGCGCGCGACCGCAGACCTCGAGGACATCGGTGGCTCGCTGCGTGGTCGGCCCGAGGACTTCGTGGTCACCGAGCTGCCGGCCTATCCGCCAGACGGCGGCGAGGGACATCGTCTGCTGACGATGACCAAGGTCGGCCTCGACACCGAGCAGGCGCTGCGCGAGCTCGCGGCTCGGCTGCACGTGCCGCGAGCCGAGATTGGGCTCGCCGGGCTCAAGGATCGCCACGCGATCACGACCCAGTGGATCAGCGTACCCGCGAGCGCGGCCGAGCGGCTGCCCAGCTTCGAGCACCCGGCGATCACGCTGGGCCCGGCGCAGGGTCACAGCCACAAGCTCCGCCGCGGGCACCTGCGAGGCAACCGCTTTTCGATCGTGATCCGCGAGCTCGCGCTGCCCTTCGAACGAGCCCACGCCGCCGCGATCGCCAAGCTCGACCGGCTCGCTCGCGCGGGCCTGCGCAACTGCTACGGCGTGCAGCGCTTCGGTCACGGCGGCCGCAACCTCGAGACCGGGCTCGCGCTGCTGAGCGGCCGTGGGCGGCGAGCGGGCAAGGCCGATCTGATCCTCAGCGCGGGGCAGTCCGGGCTGTTCAACCTCTACCTCTCCGAACGAGCCGAGCGAGGTCTGCTCGATCGAGTCCTGCTCGGTGACGTGCTCGCCAAGCGCACCACCGGGGGACTGTTCGAGTGCAGCGATCCGGACACCGACCAGGCCCGGCTCGACGCGGGCGAGCTGGTGATCACCGGCCCGATCTTTGGCAGCCGCATGCGCTGGGCGACCGAGGGCTCGCCCGCGCGAGCGCTCGAGCACGAGGTGCTCGCCCGTGCGGGCATCGAGCCCGGGCGCTTGGCGAGGCTCGGGCGCGCGGTCCCGGGTACTCGACGGCCGCTCCACGTGTGGCCCGAGCAGGTCAGCGTCGAGCCCGAGCCTGCGCCAGCGGTCCCGGAGCTGGGTCTTGCAGACGGCCTGACGCTGCACTTCGTGCTGCCAGCGGGCAGCTACGCGACGGAGCTGTTGCGCGAGCTGATGGGCGAGCCGGACCAGAGTGAGGACGTCGGCTCGCAGGGTTGACATTCCGGCAATCGTGGGGGGGATCCACGTGGGCGCTCGCTCACTCGGGCCTGCCCCGCACCGGGCGCTGCGACGCTCGGCCGCAGGGCTTCGTCAGCTCGTCCGGGCTGAAGGGCTGCGTCCCGAGGCCGGTCGATCTCGCAGAAACGCTGCTTCACGCGCCGACACCTGGCCACCCAACGTCGTTTCAGCTACCTTGCGCGCGATTGCTCGGCCTGCGTCCGGGAGCGCTCGGACGGCTGCAGACGGTCGCTGCTCAGTCGGCCCCGAGGGGCTGAGCCACCGAGTCAGCCCTCCAAGGGCTGAGCCACCGAGTCAGCCCTCCAAGGGCTGAGTCACCGAGTCAGCCCTCCAAGGGCTGAGTCACCGAGTCAGCCCTCCAAG
>CBFGLP010001597.1:0-2935 GCA_965649595.1 uncultured Myxococcales bacterium
GAAGTCCTTGTAGTGGACCGTGTGCGGCGGACACTCGATCTGAATGTAGCCACCGGCGCGGAACGGGACCTCTTCACCGGGCGGAAGCTCGAGGACCAGCTCCTTGATGAACGTGGCGACGTTGCCGTTGCTGCGGACCTTGCACTTCCACTTGCGGACGCTGAAGACCTCGGGCTCGACCTCGATCTTCATGTCCTGCTTGACCTTGACCTGGCAGGACAAGCGGCAGCCCTCGCGGATCTCACCGCGGCTCAGCCAGCCCTCCTCGGTCGGCAGCACGGACCCGCCACCTTCGTGGACGTGGACCTTGCAGACGCCGCACGAGCCCATCCCACCGCAAGCGGAGGGGATGAAGATCTTGTGGCTGGCGAGGGTGTTGAGCAGCGTCGAGCCGGCCGGGACCTTGAGCGCCTTGGTCGGGTCGTCGTTGATGACGATGGTGACGTCGGCCGAGTTGACGAGCTGCTTCTTGGCGAGCAGCAGCACCCAGACGAGCGCCAGGATGACGCCGACGAACATGCCGGTCGACACCGCGACCATCATGCCCGGCGACATCGCAATCGGGATCGTGATGAACGAATGGAGCATCGTTTGTCTCCGCTATCGGCGCCTCAGAGCGAGATACCGCCGAAGAGCATGAAGCCGATCGCCATCAGGCCGGCGACGATGAAGGTGATGCCGAGGCCCTTGAGCTGCGGCGGCACGTCGGAGTAGTGCATCTTCTCGCGGATCGCCGCGAGCGCGATGATCGCCAGCGCCCAGCCGACGCCCGAGCCGAACCCGTACACGATCGAGTCGACGACGTAGTAGTCGCGCTCGACCATGAACAGCGCGGCGCCCAGGATCGCGCAGTTGACCGCGATCAGCGGCAGGAACACGCCGAGCGCCGAGTAGAGCGCGGGCGCGTACTTATCGAGCGCCATCTCGACGATCTGAGTGGCGGCGGCGATCGTGCCGATGAAGGTCAAGAAGGCCAGGAACGAGAGGTCGACCCCCTCGATCAGCGCGTCCTCTTTGAGCACGTAGTGGTAGAGGGCCGAGTTCAGCGGGCAGGTGGTCGCGAGCACGAAGATGACCGCGCTACCGAGCCCGATCGCGGTCTTGACCTTCTGCGAGACCGCGAGGAACGAACACATGCCCAGGAAGAAGGCCAGGGCCATGTTCTCGATGAACGTGGCCTTGGTGAACAGGCTGAGATAGTGCTCCATGATCACTTCTCCTCGACCAGCGCGGGGTTGGCGGTGCGCATGATCCAGATCGCGATGGCGATCAGGAAGAACGCCGCCGGCGACAAGACCATGAGGCCGTTGGGGGTGTACCAGCCGCCATCGGTGACCAGCGGCAGCACGCTGACACCGAACACCTTGCCCGACCCGAGCAGCTCGCGGACGAACCCGACGCTGATCAGGATCAGGCTGTAGCCGAGCCCGTTACCGACGCCGTCGACGAAGCTCGGCCAGGGCGGGTTGGCCATCGCGAAGGCCTCGGCGCGGCCCATCACGATGCAGTTGGTGATGATCAGGCCGACGAACACCGAGAGCTGCGTGGCGATGTCGTAGACGAACGCCTTGAGGATCTGGTCGGTGATGATCACCAGCGAGGCGATGATCGTCAGCTGGACGATGATGCGGATGCTCGACGGGATCCGGTCGCGGATCAGGCTGATCGAGAAGTTCGACAGCGCGGTCACGACGGTCAGCGCGATCGACATCACGACCGCGGTCTCGAGCTTGCTGGTCACCGCCAACGCCGAGCACACGCCGAGCACCTGCACGGCGATCGGGTTGGTGTTCAGCAAGGGGTCTAGAAATACTTCCTTGACTTTCTTGGCCATGGCTTGCGCTCCCCTACGTCACTTGCCTGCCTTGTCGACACCAACCGGCGCGGGCGGGCCGCTCTGGCGGACCTTCTGCAAGAAGGGCCCGAAGCCCGTCTCACCCAGCCAGAAGTGCATCATGTTCGAGACGCCTCGGCTGGTGATCGTCGCGCCGGACAGCGAGTCGACCTCGAACTCGCCGCTGGCGTTCTTGACCACGCTGATCGCGGGCGCGGCCTCGCCGGGCTTGTAGATCTTCTTGCCCTTCCACAACCCCTTCCAGTTGGGGTTGTCGACCTCGCCGCCGAGGCCGGGCGTCTCGGCGTGCTTGTAGTAGGTGATGCCGCTGATGGTCTCGCCGTCGGCCTCGATCGCGAGGTAGCCGAACAGGAAGCCCCACAAGCCGTAGCCTTCGACCGGGACGATGATCTTCTTGACCGCGCCCTTGTCGTCGACCAGGTAGTAGAACTTGCCGATCTGGGGCTGGAAGCGGACCTTCGCCTCGTTGGGCGCGGCCGTGCTCCCGCTCTCCTTGGCGGCGACCATCATGTCGTAGTCGGCCGGGCTGACGCCGCCGACGTCGGCGACCAGCTCACCGGTCTCGAGGTTGACGAGCTGCGGGATCAGCCGCTCCTCGAAGAGCGCGACGACCTCTTGGTCGCTGAGCTCCTGACCGGGCCGAAGCAAGCCGGCGACGTCGAGGATCTTCTCCTGCTGCGCGACCTTGGCGTTGACCTCCTGCCGATCCTTGAGAAGGATCGCGGCAGACGACACGCCGAGCGAGCAGATCAGGCAGACCCCGAGCGCGAAGCCGACGATGTAGGTTGCGCTGTCCTTGTTCGCCATGATCAGTGCGCCTCCTTGGCCTCGGCGCCGTGGCCAGCCGCCCCACCGCCGGTCGCGGCGATGCGAGCCTTACGGCGCTTGATGTTCGCTTCGACGACGAAGTAGTCGATCAGCGGCGCGAACATGTTCATGAACAGAATCGCCAACATCATGCCCTCCGGGTAACCAGGATTGACCACCCGGACGAGGATCACGAACACGCCGATCAGGAACCCGTAGATCAGCTTGCCGATGTCGGTGAAGGCCGAGCTGACCGGGTCGGTGGCCATGAAC
>CBFGLP010001598.1:0-3035 GCA_965649595.1 uncultured Myxococcales bacterium
GAGCGCAGGTCTCAGAATTAACGCGCCCGCGCGCAGCGCCCTGGGGAGCCACTGTTCGAGGAGGGAGCGCTCTCCATGATCGGAAAGGCCTTCCCCGCGCATGGCCCCCGCGCAGCGATCGAAGCCTCCCAATCCAGGATCTCGCGCTAATCACCAATGTGAACGCGTACACCATGAGCATTCATTCACGCATGAACGTTCATACGATCTTACGTGGGTCTGGGTGATCAGGTCATTCACTGGTCCGCGAGAAGAGCAAGCAAGCGCAAGCGCAAGCGCAAGCGCCGCCAGCCGAGGGAGGACCCGAGCAAAAAAATTCGCCCCCCATGTCCCGACCGGGCCCGGTCCCCCGTCTTCTCGGCAAGGAGACACCGAACCAATGCGAGAAACAGCACGAGTCGTGGTGGTGGGAGGCGGCTACGCAGGAATCATGGGCGCTCTACGTGCAAAACGACGTCTGGGCCCAAAGGCCGAGGTCACCCTGGTCTCCGCGACCGACCAGCTGGTCGAGCGCATCCGCCTTCACGAGCAGCTCGCCTCGGGGACATCCGTCACTCGGCCGCTCGCGGAGCGCCTCGAAGGCAGCGGCGTCGGGTTGCTCGTCGCCCGTGCGCTGTCCGTGGACACCACGAATCGCCGCCTGGCCCTCGAAGGACACCCCGCGCTCGACTACGACGCGCTGCTGCTCGCGGTCGGCTCTGTCGTGGACACGAGCCGGATCCCAGGCGCCAGCGAGCACGCCGTAGCGCTCGAGCCCGACACGGCCGCACAGCTAAACGCCCGCCTGCGCTCGCTCCCTGCGGGCAGTTGGGTGACGATCGTCGGCGGCGGGCTCACCGGTCTCGAAGCCGCCACGGAGATCGCCGAGCAGCTCCCCGCGCTGCACGTGCGGTTGGTGACTCGAACCCTCGGAGAAAAGCTGTCCGAGGCGAGCACCCGCCACGTCGCGGCAACCCTCGCGCGCCTGGGCATCGAGACGGCCCTCGGCGAGCAGGTCGAGGCGATCGAGCGCGACGCGGTGGTCCTACCCGGAGTGACCCTGCCGTCCGCGCTCACGCTGGTCGCCCCCGGGTTCGTCGCGCCCCCGCTCGCGCGCGCGTCGGGCCTGCCCGTCGACGAGAGCGGTCGGTTGCGGGTCGACGAGGCGCTGCGCGTCACCGGAGCTCCGGGCGTGTACGCGGCAGGAGACGGCGCTGCCGCGTTCACCAAGCAGGGCCGCCCGGTGCCGTTCGGATGCAAGAGCGCGCTGCCGATGGGCGCCCTCGTTGGGGAAACCATCGCGTCGGACCTGCTCGCGCAGACCGCCTCGCCGCTCGTGTACCGTGAGACGGTGTACTGCCTCAGCCTCGGTCGTCACGACGGCGTCCTGCAGCTGGTGCGCTCGGATGGAGCCCCACACCCGCTCGCCGCCCGGGGAAACTTCGGCGCGTTCCTCAAGGAGCAGATCGTCCGCTTCACGATCGGCGTGCTCGAGAGCGAGCGACGCAAGGCGGCCCGGGCGGCCGCACGCGCTCACGCTCACCCGGCCCTTCGCGCACGAGCGGTGAGCCCATGACGACCCGCGAAGAGCTGGCCGCGACCTTCCAGATCCATCGCTCGCACCTGTTCAGCCTCGCGTATCGAATGCTCGGCAGCGCCGCGGATGCGGAGGACGTGCTCCAAGACGCGTACCTGCGCTGGCAAAAGCACGGGCGCGAGGCCGTGAAGTCTCCGCGCGCCTTCCTGACGACGATCGTCACGCACCTGTGCCTCGACCTGCTGTCGAGCGCTCGACACCAGCGCGAGACCTACGTCGGACCTTGGCTGCCCGAGCCCGTCGACACCGGGCTGCTCGAGCCCCACGACATGGCGGGCCTGTCGCTCGCTTTCCTGGTCGTGCTCGAGTCGCTCTCGCCGCTCGAGCGAGCGGCGTTCGTCATGCGCGAGGTGTTCGACTACGAGTTCGCGGAGATCGCCAGCGTGCTCGGGCGAGACGAGGCCGCGGTGCGCAAGCTGGTCCAGCGAGCACGGGCCCACGTAGCGGAGCGACGTCCTCGCTTCGCGCCTTCGCGAGAGGCACACGGACGCTTGCTCGAGACCTTCCTGCAGGCGATCGCCGAGGGCGATCCGCGGCGCGTCGAAGCCCTGCTCGCCCAAGAGGTGCAGGCGGCTGCCGATGGTGGCGGCCAGATCTCGGCCGCCCGCAACGTCATCCGTGGGCCCAACGCCGTCGCACGTTACCTGCTCGGGCTCGCGCACAAGGGCTTGCTCGGCCCCTCCGGTCCGAAAGGCGTGGTCGTGGACGCCCAGATCGGCGACATCAACGGCTCGCCGGCGCTGCTGCTGCGTCACCAACAAAAGACCATGGGGGTGCTCGAGATCGAGACGGACGGGGCGCTCATCCACGCGGTGCACATCATCGTCAACCCCGACAAGCTGACCCACGCCGGCGTGCAACCTTGCTGACCTGCCAACTCGGCAGCGCTCGTGGCACGATGCCGCGATGACCGAGCCCGAGCGCGACCGCTACGACGTGGTCCCCTACCCCAGCTACGCGTATCCCTACACGCACCCGGATCGCCTGCACGTCCTCGCTCGCTTGTTCGGCCTCGACCCCGCCCCGATCCGCCGCGCGCGAGTGCTCGAGCTCGGCTGCTCATCGGCGGGCAACCTGCTGCCGATCGCCGAGCTGCTGCCCGACGCGGAGATCGTCGGCATCGATCGCTCGAGCGTACAGATCGAGCAGGGCCGCGAGCGGATCGCCAAGCTCGGCCTGACAAACATCCGGCTCGAGGTCGTCGATCTGCTCGAGCTCGATCCGGCCGAGCTCGGCCGCTTCGACTACGTGATCTGCCACGGCGTGTTCGCCTGGGTGCCGCGACCCGTGCAGGATCGGATCCTCGCGCTGACGGCTGCGGTCCTGCGTCCGGAGGGGCTCGCGTTCGTCAGCTACAACGTCTATCCGGGCTGGCGCATGCGCGAGGCGGTGCGCGACATGATGTTGTTTCACACCCGCGACACCGCCAGCGAGCGGCGCGTCGACGAGTCTCGCGGGG
>CBFGLP010001599.1:0-2738 GCA_965649595.1 uncultured Myxococcales bacterium
GGGCCGTCCTCACCGAGCCAGAAGCTGTCGTGCGTGAACACGTGCACGATCGGCAGGCCCATCAGCGCGCTGAGCCGCACCGCGCCGCGCATGAAGTCCGAGAACACCAAGAAGGTCGCGTCGAACACCCGCACGCCGCCGTGCAGCGCGAGGCCGTTGCACACGCCCGCCATGCCGTGCTCGCGCACGCCGAAGTGAATGTTGCGACCCTCGGGGTGCTCCTTCGACTGCCCGGGCGAGCCCGGGATCACCGTGCCGTTGCTGCCGGCGAGGTCCGCCGAGCCGCCGAGCAAGGTCGGGTGCGCATTGGCGAGCAGCGCGAGCACCTTGCCGCCGACCTTGCGCGTGGCGACGGCGGTCCCGACCGGGAAGCTGCTCAAGGCAACGTCGAAGACGTCGTCGACCGCCTCGGGCAGCTCTTGGTGCAGCAAGAGCGAGAGCTCGTTGGCCAGATCGGGGTACGCGGACCGATAGGCCGAGAAGCGCTCGTCCCAGCTGCGACGCTGAGCCACGAGCGCGTCCTTCTGGGCTGCGAGCGCCGAGCGGACCTCGTCGGGCACGTAGAAGGTGGGCTCGACCGGCCAGCCCATCGCCTGCTTGGTCGCGGCGACCTCGTCCTTGCCGAGCGGGGCGCCGTGGCTGTCCGAGCTGCCGGCCTTGTTGGGCGAGCCGTGGGCGATCGTCGTGCGGCAGCAGATCAGGCTCGGCTTTTGACCCTCGGCGCGAGCCCGGGCGATCGCCTGGCGGACGGCCGCGGGGTCGTGGCCATCGACGCGCTGAACGTGCCAGCCGTAGGCCTCGAAGCGGGCGGGGACGTCCTCGGTGAAGGTCAGCGAGGTCGCACCATCGATCGAGATCTGGTTGTCGTCGTAGAGATAGATCAGCTTGCCGAGGCCGAGGTGACCAGCCAGGCTCGCGGCCTCCGACGCGATGCCCTCCATCAGATCGCCGTCGCTGACGATCCCGAAGGTCATGTGGTCGATGATCGAGTGGCCCTCGCGGTTGTAGCGGTTGGCCAAGAAGCGCTCGGCCAGCGCCATGCCGACGCCCGCGGCGAAGCCCGAGCCGAGCGGTCCGGTCGTCACGTCGACGCCGGGGCAGTGGCCGTGCTCGGGGTGACCGGCGGTCTTGGCATCCCACTGGCGGAAGCTCTGCAGCTCGCTCAGTGGCAGGTCGTAGCCGGTCAGGTGCAGCAGCGAGTAGAGCAGCATCGAGCCGTGCCCGGCCGAGAGCACGAAGCGGTCGCGGTCGAACCACGTCGGGTCGCTCGGGTCGTGGACCAAGAACTCGGTCCACAGCACGCTGGCGAACGCGGCGGCGCCCATCGGCATGCCGGGGTGGCCCGAGTTGGCGCGCTGGACCGCGTCCATGGCGAGGCCCTTGATGGTCTTGACGACGAGGTCTTGAACTTGGGGATCGAGGCTGCGCGGGGTCTGCTCGGCGCGGGGCGACATGGGGCGCTTGCTAGCACGAGCGCCCTCGCGGCACACGAGCCCGCCGGGTTCGGGAAGCAGCGCGGAGCGGCATTCGTCAGGGCTCAGTCAGCCGCCCGCGGCTGAAGGGCTCGAGCACGTGAGGCTGCTCGCTGGCCTCGAGCCGAGATCGGCGGAGCGACTGCCGCCTGCGCTGTCTCGTTCGACAGCGTGATCGACATCGCCGCGGCTTCGCCGACCGAACCGGACGCGCACCGAAGCTGGATCACCAATGACCCTCCCTCTACTCTCCCCCGCCATGCGCATCTGCATCCTCGGCGCCACGGGCCTCGTCGGCCGCGAACTCCTGACCCTGCTCGATCGCGCCTGGCCGGGCGCCGAGCTGGTGCTCTACGCCAGCCGCGATCAGTCGCTCGAGCACGCAGGGCGCACGCTGCCAGTCCAAGCCGCCGAGAGGCTCGAGCAGGCCGACGCCCCACACGGCGACGTCGCCTTCGTGGCGCTCGATGACGAGTACAGCGCTCGCTACTGCCCGCGCCTGAGCGAGCTCGGCTACCGGGTGATCGACAAGAGCAACACCTACCGCACGGATCCCGCGGTCCCGCTGGTGGTCGCGGGCGTCAACCATCGCCGGATCAACGCGGACACCAAGCTGGTCGCCAACCCCAACTGCACCACGATCCCGCTGACGCTCGCGCTGCAGCCCTTGGCCGAGCGCTTCGGGCTGGGCGAGGTCACCGTGAGCACCTACCAGGCGATCAGCGGGGCCGGGCTCGCGCCGCTCGACGGGTTCTTGGCCGCGACCGCGGAGCGCTTCTCCGGCATGCAGCAGCAGGGCGATCGCCTCGGGCTCGCGCTCGATCCCTCCGCGTACCCGGGCAATACGGTGCCGCACAACGGCAAGACCGACGAGTCGGGCTTCTCGGCCGAGGAGCGCAAGCTGATGTTCGAGAGCCGCAAGATCCTCGAGCTCGACCTCGCGATCTCGGCTCAGTGCTGCCGCGTGCCCGTGCCGGTCGGCCACTACGAGAACGTCTGGCTCGAGCTGGTCGAGCCCACGACCAGTGAGGAGCTCGCCGCCGTGCTCGAGCGGGCGCCCTTCGTGAAGTACTTCCCTGGCGCGAGCGGTGATGGGCTGACCGCGCTGGCGACCTTGCATGCCCGCGACGCCGCGGTTGTCGGGCCGCAGCCGCCCGACCAGCGCGGCGTCGCGGGCATGCAAGGTCGCGAGCGCGGTCAGCCCATCACCGCTCGCGCCAGGGAAGTACTTCACGAAGGGCGCCCGCTCGAGCACGGCGGCGAGCT
>CBFGLP010001600.1:0-2470 GCA_965649595.1 uncultured Myxococcales bacterium
GCCGCTTCGGCGTGCGCGCCCGTGCGGGGTTTCGAGTCGGCTCGGAGTTTTCCAGGTGAGACAACCGTCGACTAAACTAAACCGTTCAGTCTTGTCGGTCAAGCCAGCATGGATCATCGTTCGGCGGCCGCGGCCTCCTGCATCAGCTCATGCTCGTACTTCGGATTCTGCTCTCGCTCTTGCTCTCCCTCGTCGTGCTGACGAGCTGCGGGGACTCAAACGGCGCAACCAACTCGAGCGCGGCCAAGGGCGCGGCGGGTCCTGTGGAGGTCGGCGTGGTCACGGTCGAGCCCTCCTCGGTGACTCTGACTAGCGAGCTGCCCGGACGAGTGGCCGCGCGGCGAGTGGCCGAGGTTCGAGCGCGCGTCGACGGCATCGTCGAGACGCAGCTGTTCACCGAGGGCAGCGACGTGAAGGAAGGGCAGGAGCTCTACGAGATCGAGGCGGCCGTGTATGAGGCGAACCTCGCGGTGGCGCGGGCCAACCTCGCACGAGCCGAGGCTACCGCGCTGAACGCCAAGCTGACGGCCGAGCGTGACGAGGAATTGCTCGAGTCGAACGCGGTCAGCCGTGAGGCGCGAGAGAACTCGGCAGCGACGCTGCGAGCCGCCAACGCCGAGGTGGCCGCCCGCCGAGCCGCGGTCAAGGCCGCCCAGATCGATCTCGAGTACACCAAGGTCACCGCACCGATCGCCGGCCGAATTGGCCGCTCGGTCGTCACCGAAGGCGCCTATGTCCAGCGATCGACGGCGACGCTGATGACGACGATTCAGCAGCTCGACACCGTCTATGTCTACATCACGCAGTCGTCGGCCGAGCTGCTGCGGCTGCGTCGGGCGATCGAGGCCGATCGGCTGCAGCGAGGCGGCGAATCGGCCCAGCTGACGCTGATCCTCGAGGACGGTCACGAGTACGAGCAGACCGGCACGCTACAGTTCGCCGACGCGACCGTCGACGAGAGCACCGGCTCGGTCTCGTTGCGGGCCGTGTTCCCGAACCCCAATGGCGAGCTGCTCCCCGGCATGTTCGTGCGCGCGCGCGTACAACAAGGCACCGACCCGGACGCGCTGCTCGTCCCCCAGCGGGGCGTGACCCGCGATCCAAAGGGCCAGGCGATCGCGCTCGTGGTCGACGCTTCCAACCGGGTCGAGCGGCGTGCATTGGTCGCCGAGCGAGCCATCGGGAGCGCCTGGCTGGTCACCGAGGGGCTGGTCGCTGGCGATCGGGTGATCGTCGATGGCGTGCAGAAAGTTCGGCCCGGCGACGAGGTCGCGGTCGTCCCGGCAGCCCCCTAACCGCCGCTTCGAGAATCTCGCGTGTCCAAGTTTTTCATCGAACGACCGATCTTCGCGTGGGTGATCGCAATCATCATCATGCTCGCGGGGGCGCTGTCGATCCTGACGCTGCCGGTCTCCCAGTACCCGGCGATCGCTCCGCCGACGATCGCGATCAACGCGAGCTACCCGGGCGCTTCGGCCAAGACGCTCGAGGATACGGTCACTCAGGTCATCGAGCAGAAGCTCAGCGGCCTCGACGGTCTGCGCTACGTGTCGTCGTCGAGCGACTCGGCCGGTAACGCGCAGATCACCGTCACCTTCGAGCCCGAGGTCAACCCCGACATCGCGCAGGTCCAGGTCCAAAACAAGCTGCAGCTAGCGATGCCGCAGCTGCCACAGGAGGTCCAGCGGCAGGGCGTGCGGGTGGCCAAGTCGGCGACCGACTTCTTGATGATCGCCGCGTTCGTGTCGCGCGATGGCAGCATGAGCCGCAACGACATCGCCGACTACGTGGTGTCGACGCTGCAAGATCCGGTCAGCCGCGTGCCGGGGGTCGGTGAGGTCCAGGCGTTCGGCTCGCAGTATGCGATGCGGATCTGGCTCGATCCGAACAAGCTGGCCTCGTATCAGCTCACGTCGCTCGACGTGTCCACGGCGATCCAAGCCCAGAACGCGCAGGTCTCGGCCGGGCAGTTCGGCGGAGCGCCAGCGGTGCCGGGCCAGCAGCTCAACGCGACGATCACGGCCCAGACCCGGCTGCAGACGCCGGAGGAGTTCGGCGCGGTGCTCTTGCGAGTGACGCCCGAGGGCGCCGAGGTCCGGCTGCGGGACGTTGCGCGGATCGAGCTCGCGGGCGAGAGCTTCGAGATCGAGAGCTTCTACAACGGCATGCCCACGGCCGCGATGGGCATCCGGCTGGCGAGCGGAGCCAACGCGCTCGACACCGCAGACGCGGTCCGGGCCCGGCTCGACGAGCTCTCGCAGTACTTCCCAGACGGGCTCGAGACCGTCTACTCGGTCGACACCACGCCCTTCGTGCGGATCTCGATCAAGAGCGTGGTCAAGACCCTCGCCGAGGCCATCGTCCTGGTGTTCTTGGTGATGTACCTGTTCCTGCAGAACTTCCGCGCGACGCTGATCCCGACCATCGCGGTGCCGGTCGTGCTGCTCGGGACCTTCGGAGTGCTGGCGGC
>CBFGLP010001601.1:0-4419 GCA_965649595.1 uncultured Myxococcales bacterium
AGCACGACGATCGAGAAGCGCTGCCAGGCGTCCTGCGCGTGGGCGATCACGCGGACCGTGCGAGTTCGCGGCGTGTCGGTGGTGCCGAGGTTGTCGTCTCGCTCGTGCCGCAGCGACTCGACCAGCGCGTCGAAGTCGGCGACCAAGCTGGCCTTGCGACGGAGCACCTGCTCGCGCAGGTCGAGCCGGCGAGCGTCGGGCAGCTCGAGCTCGCGAGCGTAGCGATCGATCAGCTCGACGATCGCTGCATCGGGCAGCTCGGCGGCCTTGCGGGCCTGCAGCTGCATCCCGTAGAAGTCGAGCTGCACCCGGCCGAGCACGTACTCGGAGTAGAGCAGGTTGCGGATCGGCGCGACGGTGGCCGAGCGGCGGTTGAAGCGGGTGAGGGTGGTCTGGGCGAGGTCGACGAGCGAGTGATCCCAGTCGATGTTGATCGGCAGCCGCTGCACGCCGACGAGCACGTACTGATCGACGTGCGTGTCGATGTTGGCGACCAGCCACTCCCAAGGGTGCTCGCGCAGCATCGCCTCGCGCTGGAGCTTGGACCAGCGTCGAGGATCGCGGTCGAGCGGTCCAACCACGGGGATCTCGGGCTGGACCATCCCGGTCACGCGTCCGAGCCCTGGCAGCTCGAGCGTGCGCCGGGCGGTCGGCACGTGCAGACGCCGGCCGAGCTCGCGCAGGCGATGAGCGAAGAGCTCGGCCGCGATCAGCTCGGGCGGCGCCAGCTTGAACAGGTAGCGGCGACCAGCATCGTCGCGCAGGACCGTCTGTGGCCGGCTGCCCGCGGCCGGCCCAGCCTCGGCGATCGGCCGCAGCGGAAGCTGCTCGAGCTCGGCCTCGCGTGGGAGGCCAGAGAACAGGTCTCGTCGCAGCTCGCGCGTGGCCTGACGCAGCTGGCTGCGAACGAGAGGCTGGGTCGGACGTGGCAAGCGGCTGAGGTTGACCCACGTCGTTGCACGCGGCCAGTCGAGCGACGCTGGTAGACTCCGGCGCGATGCGGAGCTCCGGCATCCGGCTTCGGCCACTCGCACTCCTGCTCTCGCTCGGGCTCGGCTCGGGGATCGGGCTGATCGCCTGCAAGCAGGGTGACGTGGGGCCGTGCACGGACCCCGGCGCGTGCGAGCGCCTGTGCTCGTCCGACGAGCCGCAGGCGTGCCTGGCCGCAGGAAGGATGTTCGCGATCGGCATCGGCGGTCGTCGGCAGCCCGAGCGCGCGCTCGCGATGTTCGAGACCGGCTGCTCGGCGGGGGATCCATCGTCGTGCACCTTCCTCGCGTCGAGCTACGAGCTCGGGGTCGCGGTCGAGGCCGATCCCGAGCGAGCGGAGCGGCTCTACACCAGCGCCTGCAATGCGCAGGACGGGCGGGCCTGCGTGGGGCTCTCGCTGATGGTCGAGCGTGATCATCCGACGGTCGCCCAAGAGGTGCTCGAGCGCGGCGTCACGCTGCTGCGCCGCGAGTGCGACGCCGAGCCAGCGAGCGGATGTGCCTCGCTCGGGCTGCTCTACGTGCAGGGGATCGGGGTCGAGGCCGACGTCGAGCAGGGCGAGCGGCTCTACCAGCGCGCGTGCGGGGCCGGGGATGTCGAGGCCTGCGCGAGCCTGGGCGATCTCGTCGCCGAGCGCGATGGACCGCTCGCGGCCGACTACTACGGGAAGGCCTGCGACGGGCGCTTCTATTACGCCTGCGTCCAGCTCGGGGTCGATCTGCTGCTCGGCAACGGCGTCCCGGTCGACGCCGAGGCCGGCGCTCGGCGGCTGCGAGACGCCTGCGAAGGCGGCGAGCCACGTGGCTGCTCGACCTTGGCCACCGCCCACGTGTCGGGCATCGGCGTCGCGCGGGATCTCGACGCA
The DNA here is from genome assembly GCA_965649595.1 of uncultured Myxococcales bacterium. Taxonomy (GTDB): domain Bacteria; phylum Myxococcota_A; class Polyangia; order Nannocystales; family Nannocystaceae; genus Plesiocystis. Next base: position 1,856 of record CBFGLP010001601.1, read on the forward strand.
GCCTTGCGCCTCTACGAGCAGGGCTGCGAGACCGGTGACCCGCACGCGTGCGGCAACCTCGGGCTGTTCTACTCGAGCGGCGAGCTGGTCGACCGCGATCTCGATCGTGCGGGCAAGCTGTTCGCGCGCGCGTGCGAGGCCGGTGACGCGGTCGCGTGCGGCAACCTCGGGTGGATGTACCTCGAGGGCCTCGGGTTCGCCGCGGATCGCCGCGGCGGCGAGCAGCTCTTGGCCGACGCGTGCGGGGCGGGTGACGGGCGCAGCTGCTATCGGCTCGGGCTCGTGCGCAGCGAGCAGGGTGCTCGCCCCAACCAGGTCTCCGAGCTGTGGCGGCGCGGCTGCGAGCTCGGTGACCCCGACGCGTGCACGGGCCTCTCCGTCGCCTACATCGACGGCGAGCTCGACGAGAGCTCGCAGCGGCTGGCCGTCGATCTCGCCCGCTATGGCTGTCAGGAGGGCAGCGCGGCCGGGTGCACGCTGGCCGGGCAGATCTTCGCGCTCGGCTGGAACACCCAGCGTGATCGCTCGACCGCCGAGGCCTACTTTCGCTACGCCTGCACGCTCGGCGACGTGCACGGCTGCGAGGTGCTCGCGACTTGGCTCGGGGACTCGCCCGAGGCCGCCGACGCCTGGACGAAGGGACGCGAGCTGCGAACGAAGGGCTGCGACGTGGGCAACCGCGACGACTGCATCGTGCTCGGGGCCTACTACGTGCGGGGGCTCGGCGTCAGCAAGGACTTCGCTCGCGCCGTCGAGGTCTACGCCAAGGCGTGCGAGGCCGGGGCCGTGGCCGCGTGCACACACCAGGCCCAGATCCTGATCACCGGCACTGGGGTAGAGCCCGACTACGCCAAGGCCTTCACCCTGCTCGAGCGCGCGTGCGCGGGCGAGGACCAGCTCGCGTGCACTTGGCTCGGGCTCGCGTACCACCGCGGGCGCGGCTGCGAGACCGATCCAGCTCGCGCCGTCGAGCACTACCGAGCCGGCTGCGAGCAGGACATCGCGTTCGGGTGCATCGGCATGGGCAAGCTGCACGAGCAGGGGCTCGGCGTCCGCAAGAGCGCGCGCGAGGCCAAAAAGTTCTTCGCCCGCGCGTGCGAGCTGGGAGCCAGCGACTACTGCCCCTGAGCCGGCGGGCGCCAAGCCATGCGCGTGTTCGCGTCGGGGTGCTCGACGAAGCCGAGCCCGCGATAGAACTCCATCGCGTCGCGGGTGCAGAGATCGACGATGCCGCAGCCGCGGATCTGCGGATGATCGAGCAGCAGCTCGAGCACCGCACGACCGACCCCGCGACCTTGCCAGCGCGGGTCGACGACCACGTCGTAGATCGTCGCCCGCTTGGCGCCGTCGGTGGTCGCCCGGGCGCTGGCGATCGGGCGGCCCTCATGATCGCGGGCACCCACCCACACCGGGCTGCCGAGCTGCGACGCGGCGATCCGAGCCTCGGACCAGGCGAGGTTCCAGTACTGGTCGTGCAGCATCGCGGTCACGGCCGGCAGCTCCTCGTCGCTGAAGCGGGCGCACAGCTCGACGCCCTCGGGCCCGCGCAAGAACGCGGGCAGCGGCCGCTCAGGGTGCGCGCGTCGGCACAGCTCGATCGCTCCATCGACGCCCGGCCGACCGCGCCGCCACAGCCCCTCGAGCACGCGCGCCAGCTGCTCGGCGGGGCGGTCCTGACCGAGCTTGAACTTGCCCGACACGCGCTCGGGCCGAAGCCCCGCGATCAACACACCGGCGACGGCCTTGCGATAGAGCCGGTCCCAGTCGGGGTGGCGAGGATCGATCGGCACGTGCCCGCCCTCGGGCTGAAAGCGCTGCATGAGCCCCTGCAAGGCCCGCGCGCGCAGGTCGACGTCGGTCAGCGGCTCGATCCGTCCGTGCAGCTGGACCGAGCGGAAGAAGGTCGTCGCGGGGCAGGCTCGCTCGGGGTCGTGCAGCCAGCTGGGGACCTCGGCGACGATCTCGTCGAAGCCCGCGACCGCCTCGCGTCCGAGCAGCTCTAGCTTCTCGCCGGCCGGGGCCGCATGAAAGGCGAGGATCCCGTCGAGCGGATCGGTCTGGTCGGGCGGATCGAGCCAGACGGCGTGGAGGGTTCGCAGCACCGGTCGCCCGCTGGCCGTGGTCCCGGCGATGTGGACGACCGGGGCGCTGGCGAGCAGGGCTAGGGCGGTTTCGGACGGGACGGACAGCTCGGCGCGACGCATGGCAGCGGCAAGAAGGTGAAGCCAGAGCGGACCCATGCGTAGGTCCAGTTCTCGAAATTCGATGGATCCACTCGGCTGGCCTGCTCTTGCTAATCTGGATCCGATGTCCGAGTGGTTGCCCGAGCTCGAGCGCCTCGACGAGGCGGACCTCTCGTTGCCTGCCTACCTCCAGCTCGCCCGCGCGGTCGCCAGCGATCTAGCGCGTGGACGCCTGCAGACATCAGGCCCTTCATCCGCTCGAAGTCCGGGTGGCGGAACTCGTTCCACTCCGTCACGACGAAGAGGCCGTCCACGCCCTCCAGCGCCTCGTAGGGCACCGTGGCGTAGCGGATGCGGTCACCGAAGACGCGCTTCGCGGTG
>CBFGLP010001602.1:0-4882 GCA_965649595.1 uncultured Myxococcales bacterium
TGGTCCACGAGCGAGCACGCGTGCCGGCCCTGAGCGCCTTGCTGGACGCCGCGGTCGAGCGCGGCGACCTGCCCGGCTGCGTCGCGCGTGTATGGCGAGGCGGCGCGCTGATCCACGCGAGCGAGCATGGGGTCTTGGCCACACACGCGTGCGCGTCCGTGCGTGGCGCGAAGGTCGAGCCCGACACCCGCTACGATCTGGCGTCGCTGACCAAGGTGCTGTGCACGACCACGCTCGGCGCGATCGCGGTCGCCGAAGGGCGGGTCACGCTCGATGATCCGCTGCCCGACGCGCTCGCGATCGTCGCCCGTCACGAGCAGCCGAGGCTTCGCGACTTGCTCGAGCACGCGTCGGGGCTCGTCGCTCACCGCGAGTACTTTTTCTCGCCCTGGTGGCTGCAAGCGGGTGAGCGAGATGGCTTGCTGCGAGCGGTCCGCGAGACCTTGCCGGACACGGACGCGCGCACCCGGGCGATCTACTCGGACCTCGGGTTCTTGCTGCTCGGCGCGTGGCTCGAGCAGCTGTTCGGCGAGCGCATCGACCACGCCTTCGAGCGCCGGATCGCCGCGCCGCTCGGGCTCGGGGGCCAGATTGGCTTTCGTCCGATCGCGCCCGATCGCGGCCCGGCGAGCGCCGACGAGCTAGCTCGGATCGCTCCGACGGAGGTCTACGATCCCGAGCTCCACCCGGAGGGTGAGCCGCACTGGTTCCCGATCCGCCGAGCGCTCGGTCTCCCGCTCGCGCACGGCGTCGTGCACGACGACAACGCGGTGATCATGGCCGGCGTCGCCGGTCACGCGGGCTTGTTCGGGACCGCCGACGCGGTCCTGACGATCGCCCGCGCGTGGCTCGAGCGACGCCTGCCCGGCGTCTCGGCTCAGCAGCAGTCGGCGATCATCGAGGCCTTCACCACCCGCTCGAGCGTGCAGGGATCGACTCGCCGGCTCGGCTGGGACGGCCCGGAGCTCGACGGCGGCGGATCGACGGGAGGCGCCCTCTCGCAGCGGGCCTATGGGCACCTCGGGTTCACCGGGACCAGCGTGTGGGTCGAGCCCGCGCTCGATTCGATCTTCGTCCTGCTCGGCAATCGCGTGCACCCGACTCGTGACAACTTGGCCATCCGCGAGCTGCGAGCTGGCTTTCATCGCGCCGCCGCACAGCAGTGAGGCTGCATGGATCTGGTAGAGTCCGCGCGCATGCCCGAGCTCGTGCACCGCCACACCGTGTACATCCGCTGCAAGCCCGTCGAGCTATGGGCTGCATTGACCGAGGGCGAGCAGACCCGCAAGTGGTACTTGAACGCGACGGTCGAGTCGACCTTCGAGCCTGGCGCGCCGATCCGCTACCTCGCTGATCGCCAGGACAACGAGGGCTCAGCCCCGGTCGATCCGACCCGCGGACCCGAGCGAGTCGAGGCGATCCGCGGGCATATTCGCGCGGTCGAGCCCGAGCGTAGGCTCGCGCACGGGTTCAGCTTCTCGGACCTCGACGAGCGCGAGACCTACGTCGAGTGGACGATCCATCCGCTCCCCGGGGTGCCGGTGCTGCGGGTCGATCTCGTGCACGACGGCTTCCTCGAGCCCGGACAAGCCTGGGAGCGGACCCGCGAGGGCTGGCCGATGATCCTCAGCGCGCTCAAGACTTGGCTCGAGACCCACGATCCTCTGGTGCTCAGCGCTGCGCCCCAGCCCGCCGTGGACTGAGGCACTCCCGGCCCCAGCAGCTCGCTCGACCCCGCACCTGAAACTGCCCGAGATCGACGCGGGTCGAGCAATCCATGCTTGCCGAGCCACCCTGGGTTGGGCCAGCATCGGTCATGGAGGAAGCATGGTTCGAGCAAGGCGAAGCCTGCTCGGTCTCGGGATATCGTTGCTGCTCTTCGCACCGGCCATCGTGGATGCTGGTGTCGGTGCCACAAAGGAGCAGACCGCCCGGACCGACGCAGAGATCGAGATCCAGTACGAGCGCTACACCCTGCCCAACGGTCTGGAGGTGATCCTGCATCAGGACAAGTCCACGCCCTTGGTCGCGGTCAACATCTGGTACCACGTCGGCAGCGGCGACGAGGTCCCCGGTCGATCGGGCTTCGCCCACCTGTTCGAGCACATGATGTTCCAGGGCGCCAAGCACATCGGCGAGGACGTCCACTTCGACATCCTGCGCGAGATCGGTGGCACCGACGTCAACGGCACGACCAACACGGATCGCACCAACTACTTCGAGACGGTGCCTAGCCACGAGCTCGAGACCGCGCTTTGGCTAGAGAGCGATCGTATGGGCTACATGCTCGATCTGCTCAACGAGAAGAGCCTCGCCAACCAGATCGACGTGGTCCGCAACGAGCGACGGCAGCGCTACGACAACGTCCCCTACGGGCGCGAGCGCTTCGCCGTCGCGGCCGCGCTCTACCCCGAGGGGCACCCCTACCGCTACCTGACGATCGGCAAGCACGAGGATCTCGAGGCCGCGAGCGTCGAGGACGTGCGCGAGTTCTTCCAGAAGTGGTACGTGCCGAGCAACGCGACCTTGGTGCTGGCCGGCGATTTCGAGACCGACGAGGCCAAGGCGCTGATCGAGAAGTGGTTCGGCAGCTTCCCCGAGCTGCCCAAGCCCGAGCACGTCGAGGTGCCGGCGCCTTCGCTGAGCGAGACGGTCCGCGAGACGCTCGAGGATCCGTTCGCGCGCCTGCGTCGACTCCACTGGGTTTGGCACAGCCCGGCGATGCTCGACGAGGGTGACCTCGAGCTCGACGTGATCGCCGGAGCGCTCGGGGCCGACGGCTGGGGCCGGCTCTACCAGCGCTTGGTCGAGAAGGAGAAGATCGCCCAGAGCGTGTCGGTCCACCAGGGCGGGTCGGGCTTCTCGGGCACGTTCAACATCATGGTCATGCTGACGCCGGGTAACGAGGACACCAAGCAGAAGCAGGCCGAGCTGGCGATCCAGGAGGAGCTCGACAAGTTGCTCGACGAGGGCCCGACCGACGCCGAGCTGGCGCGGCAGGTGATCAGCGTCGAGTCGAGCTTCGTGTGGGGGCTCGAGGAGCTGGGCGGCCGAGCCAACCAGCTGCAGTTCTTCAACCACTACACCGGTGACCCCGGCTACGAGGTCGAGTACCTGCAGCGGCTGCGGGCGATGACCCCGGCGAGCGTGCAGAAGGTCGCCCAGAGCTACCTCAGGAAGCCGCGGGCCGAGATCATCACGATCCCGGCGCCAGGAAAGGCGGAGAAGTAATGCGTTCCTCGCTCTCCATCGCCACGCTCGCGCTGCTGCTCGCGGCGGGCTGTAAGCCCGACAAGCCGACCGAGACCCCCGACCCTCAGCCGGTCGTCGAGACGACCGAGTCGGTGGCGTCGATCGAGTGGCCCGACGAGCCCTTCCGGGCCGAGCGGCCCAAGCCCAAGCAGGTCAAGACAACCCCGGTTCCGCCGATCCATACGTTCACGCTGGCCAACGGCATCGAGGTCTACCTGGTCGAGCAGAAGCTGCCGACCGTGCTGATGTTCTTCGAGTGGAACCTCGGCACGATCGACGATCCCAAGGGCAAGACCGGCATGGCGTCGATCTGCGGTGACCTGATGGACGAGGGCACCAAGACGCTCGACGCCGCGGCGTTCAGCGCCAAGCAGGCCGACCACGCCGTGCAGATCTGGGCCAGCCCCGGTGACGAGACCACCACCGTCGGGGTTCGGGCGCTCGCGCGCGAGCTCGGACCGGCGCTCGACCTCGTCGTCGAGATGCTGCTCGAGCCCGGCATGCGCGAGTCCGACTTCGCTCGGCTGGTCGAGCAAGAGAAGGCGTGGATCGAGCAGGCCAAGGCTTCGCCGGGCTCGATCTCGTTCCGGGTGTTCCCCTCGCTGGTATGGGGTGGCTCGCACCCTTACGGCAAGATCGAGACGGCAGCGTCGGTCGACAAGATCAAGCTGGCCGACTGCGAGCAGTGGGTCGCCAAGCTCGCGCCCGAGGGCGCTCGGCTGTGGGTGTCGGGCAAGATCAGCGAGAAGGAGCTGCGCGAGCAGCTCGAGCCGCGGCTCGCCAGCTGGAAGGGCAAGGCGCCCAAGCCCGCCAAGATCGCCAAGCCCAAGCCCGGCAAGGGCACGATCTTCTTCGTGCACGTGCCCGGAGCCGCACAATCGCAGGTCCTGGTCGGTCACCCAGGCCCCGGCCGCGACGCGCCCGATTACGAGGCCACGATGATGATGTCCGCGATCCTCGGCGGCTCGTTCTCCAGCCGGCTCAACATGAACCTGCGCGAGGACAAGGGCTGGTCCTACGGCGCCCGCGGTGGCTTCTCCTACTCTCGCGGCGGCTCGTACTTCGCCGCGGGCAGCTCGGTCCGCACCGACGCGACCGCCGGAGCCCTGCGCGAGATCGCCAAGGAGATCCAGACCATGCGGACCACGGCTCCGACCGAGGTCGAGCTCTCGCGCGAGCAAGAGGGCGCCCTGCTGGCGATGCCGGCCGAGTTCGCTACCGCCACACGGACGCTGTTCAGCTTCCGCGAGCTGGCCTTCTACAACCTGCCGATGGATTGGTACGAGGGTCATCAGCAGCGCCTGCGCGCGCTGAACACCGAGGCGATCAAGCAAGCCTCGCAGGCGCACCTGCAGAGCACCGACTTCGTCGTGCTGGTCGCTGGTGATGCGGCGGTCGTGCTCGACGACGTGCAGAAGATCGCGGACGACAAGCTGTTCGGTGATGGGGGGCTGGTGTTCCTCGACGCGGACGGGGTGCCGGTCGATCCGCCGAAGCTCGAAAGGACTTCGTCGGCCTCCAAGGCCGACGGGACGGCGGCAGCAGCGCCTGCAAAGTAACAACGGTTCGGAAATGAAGAGGGCGACCTTTCGGGGTTGCCCTCTTCATTTTGGTCGATGCAGCAGAACAG
>CBFGLP010001603.1:0-2165 GCA_965649595.1 uncultured Myxococcales bacterium
CGCGTCGGTGCACTCGTACACGCCGCTGGTGATCTCGCACCGAGACTGGTCGCAGTCGACCGCATCGTCCGCGAACGACAGTCCATCCGAGCTGCCGCGGAACACGTGCCGGCCCCAGCCCGCCGAGGTCGAGCAGCCGTCTCCCGGCGCGGTCACCCAAAGATCGTCGTACCCATCCCCTTGGAGATCAACGGTCTCAAGCCGCAGACCCAACTGATCGTTCGCTTCGGCCGTATCGGCCACGTTGGTGACGTTCTGGTCGATCGCCTGATCGCCCGTGGACGAGAGCCCGCTCGTCGTGCCGTCGATAATGTAGAGGAACCCCGAGTCGGGCACACTCGTGCTCTCGTCCTCGTTCGGCGCTCCGATGGCCAGGTCTTCGCACGCGTGTCCGCTAGCGCTGTCACCATTGAAATTGCCCGCGGCCACGGCGGCACCGAAGTAATCGTGCGCCTCGGCCGTGCCGTCGACGCCCCCCATCCCCTGGTACCAGATCGAGTCGAGCGTGCTCAGACCCGAGCTGCTGCCGAAGATCACGTTCACCGCACCTGCCTCGAGGACGGCGCCCACGGCTTCGCCCGGGGTCCCGATCGCGAGGTCGTCATATCCGTCGCAGTTGAAGTCGCCGGCCGTCAGCGCGCTGCCGAACTGCTCGTAGACCTCGGCGACGCCCTCGATGCCCGAGACGTCTTGGTGCCAGAGCTGGTCACCCGTGTCGGTCAACCCGGTCGACGAGCCGTAGATGATGTGGACGGACCCCGAGGCGCTGTAGGTCGAGTCGGCGGCACCGGGAGTACCGACCGCGAGATCGTCGTAGCCATCGTTGTTGAAGTCGCCCACGGCCAAGGACGCGCCGAAATAATCGTCGCAACTCGCCGTGCCGAGGATGCCGGTGGTGTCCTCGGTCCAGCTCGTGCTGCCGCCCGAGCCCATCAAGACGTAGACAGCGCCTTTGTTGCAATCCACCTCGAGTGACGACGCGACGATGTCGACGTTGCTGTCACCGTCGAAATCACCATGCACGTACGCACCGGTGCGCTCGAGGGGGTCGACCGCTCCAGCATCGGAGGAGTAAGCTCCCAGCGCGCCGAGGGCCAGGAGTGAGAGCGGGAATTGCAGCCCGGCTCGAGCAGGCGAAGACAATTTGCTGCGAATCATGGTGTCTCCGTGAGTGCTTCGAGCTGAAGCTCGAGTTCGGCGTGGTGCTCTCGGCCTTCGGGCGTATCGTAGAGTTCGAATCGGAGCGCGGTCAGAGCATCGCTCGCGCGCATTGCAGCGGTCGGATCGCCTGCTTCGATGTCTTCGATGGCAGATTCGAAACCAGCCTCGAGGACTGCGATGCGGTCGGGTTTTTCGAGTTCGGCCCAGGTGGGCGTGGTCTCACCGGCCTCAGGGCCGGCTTGGACGGCAAACCGCTCCGATGCGTCGGCCTCTTCAGGATTGCTCGATTGGCGAAGTCCGGAAAATGCCGAAAGCCGGGGACGACGGAGGTTTACTTCATCGCGTCTCGCGATCGCCTTCGAATGAGTGATGCCGGCGTCCGTCGAATTTGGCTGAGCGGGCAACGAGTACCAGATAGCGAATCCGAGAACGACGAGTGCCCCTACGATGAGAACTGGCCCTGACCTCGAAATCACCACTCATACTTCGTGCCCGAGTGGTTCTCGTGTCGCAAGCGAAAAAGTGACCGCGATGGCTTCATCGTCGATAGTGTGATTGTGAGAGAGCGCTGCCCGATCTCTCACAGTCACTCCACGCCCGACGGACACTGACGAGAATTGGGCACTTGCTCTCGACGATCGGATGGACCGGATCGACGCGTCTCGTCGAGCGATGCATACACGCCGCTACGGGGGAGCCGGCCGGTGGGACGGTACAGTCGTGCATGCAGAGCTCGTCTGATCGCGAGCAACTGAATGCGCCCGGAAGACGGTGCCCTTCTCGCGATCGTCGACGATCGCGGCGTGGTCGCGCTCGGTGTCGGCCAGGTCGCGAGCGTCGAACGAACCCGTTACCAACACCAAAACGAACGAAGGCCGCTCGGTAAACCGAGCGGCCTTCGGAGTGCCCAGGGACGGAATCGAACCGCCGACACGGGGATTTTCAGTCCCCTGCTCTACCGACTGAGCTACCTGGGCGGAGGTCGGCGAGGGGCAGAAGTCGTA
>CBFGLP010001604.1:0-1650 GCA_965649595.1 uncultured Myxococcales bacterium
CTACCGTGTCCCAGGTGGGATCGTAGCGAACGCGGCTCCTCCACCCTCGCCTGTCCCTGACCAACGCTTCGTCGCCTCGCCGACGCGTCTTGCCAGACGCCATGGCCGACAACAGCCAAACCACCAACACCGGCGGCCCCACGCTGCCCAAGTGGTCCGAGATCGCCGCGGCCGGAGGCGTGCGCAACTGGGTCGACGCCGAGCTGACCCGCCGAGGCCTGCGCGAGGACGTCGACACGGCCTCGCTCAGCGACAAGCAGCGCAAGGCCTTCAAGGCTCGCCGCGAAGAGGAGCGCAAGGTCCGACGCGAGCTGATGGCGGTCGCCTGGAAGGTCTACCGCCAGCACCACCTCGTCCACCTCGGTGTCGGCGTCTGGTACCACGACACCGCCGATCTCGATCGCTGGGACATCGCCGATCCCGAGCAACGGCGCGCCGATAACCAGACCCCGGACATCAAGGACGTCCACGCGCTCGCCGAGAAGCTCGCGCTCTCGATGCCGCGCCTGCGCTGGCTCGCCTACCACCGCGAGGTCGACACCGGCACCCACTACCACCGCTGGACCGTGCCCAAGCGCAGCGGCGGCACCCGCCTGATCAGCGCGCCAAAGCCCGACCTCAAGCGCGCGCAGGCTTGGATCGCCGGCAACATCACCGAGCACCTGCCGGTCCACGGGGCCGCGCACGGGTTCTTGGCCGGGCGCAGCACCTTGACCAACGCGACCGTCCACGCTGGCGCGCAGGTGGTCGTCAAGTTCGATCTCCAGGACTTCTACCCGACCGTCGACTATCGCCGGGTCAAGGGCATGTTCCGCAAGGCCGGCTATGGCGAGCAGGTCGCGATCGTGCTCGCGCTCTTGTGCACCGAGAGCCCGCGCGAGGCGATCGAGATCAACGGCAAGATCCGCCACGTAGCGATCGGCCCGCGCTCGCTCCCGCAGGGCGCCCCGACCTCGCCCTCGATCACCAACGCGCTCAGCCTCCGGCTCGATAGCCGCCTGACCGGCCTCGCCCGCAAGCTCGGCTTCCGCTACACCCGCTACGCCGACGACCTGACCTTCTCGTTCCACGGCACGGGCAAGAGCCCGGTCGCGCGCCTGCAAAAGGCCGTCGCCGCGATCGTCGAGTCCGAGGGCTTCACCGTCAACGACAAGAAGACCCGGGTCATGCGCTCGGGCGGCCGCCAGAAGGTCACCGGCCTGGTCGTCAACTCTGCCCCCGCTAGCGAGCCCAAGGCCCGCGTGCCTCGCAAGCTCGTCCGCGAGCTGCGAGCCGCGATCCACAACCGCGAGCAAGGCAAGCCCGGCAAGGGCGAGAGCCTCGAGCAGCTCAAGGGCTGGGCGGCGTACATTCAGATGTGCGACGCCGACAAGGGTCAGGCCCTCATGAAGCGCCTCGACGCCCTGGTCGCTCGCTGACATTTTCCTGAATCCTTCGCTCCACCCCGGAGGTCCAACCACCCAGAGTCCCGAGCACATCGACAGCCGTGGAGGCAAACGAGGGATCGTCAGCCGTGCATTCGCACAGGGCGGCGCAGCGCCGTCCGGGCACACTCATCCATCATTCTCCACAAGGTAGGCTGTTCGTGGTTTGCCTGTCGCCGTAGGGCTTCGGCTCGACCGTTTGGCTGGGCCAACCACGCAACCGCGG
>CBFGLP010001605.1:0-4253 GCA_965649595.1 uncultured Myxococcales bacterium
ACCCGGATCGGTCACGAGCGCACCCGCAGAATCACTTCCAGGCGGCGGAGGTCGGCGCGAGCGAGCGTGCTCGTTCGCGTGGTATCGAGGCCTCGCCATGTCGACCACCCGCCGCGAGCTGCTACAGGTCCTCGCACGTCAGCACTCACACTCGTCTTCGCCCTCGTAGCCATGGATCTGGATGAAGAGCTCGTAGGGATAGGTTGCGGCGGGCGTGGGTCCGAACACATGGATCAGCAGGTCGTGCGAGAACGCGTCGCCCCAGCCGTCCAGGTAGACGCGACCGTCCTCGGCCGTCTTCGAGCCCAGCACTTGCAAGGTCGCGGCGTCGAATACCTCGATGGAGATCGTGTTCTCGGGCGCGTCGGGTAGCCACGCATCATCGCAGCCCGCACCACACCAACTCGTGCCTTCGACCAAAGCGTTGAGCTCGAGCGTGTACATGTCGAACTCCAGCATGTCGGCCGAGACATAATACCAATCGTCCTCGTCCGAGCAGAGCAAGCCGTCGAGCATGATGTCTGCCGAGTACTCCGAGACGCTCCCCCACGGCACCATGGCGGCGCTCTCGGGCAGATCATTGGCCTCCCAAGCGTCGTTCTCGGCGCAGTCGAGCGTGCCGGTCTCGTCCGAGTCGGTCTCGGTCGCTTCTTCGGTCGATTCCTCGGTCGCTTCCTCGGTCGCTTCCTCGGTCGAGTCCTCGGTCGCGTTCGCGGTCGTTTCCTCGGTCGTGTCCGCGTCGGCCGTATCAGTGGGGGCGGTATCCGCAGCGTCGGTTGTCTGCGTGTCCGTAGTGCCAGTGGGGTCGCTGTCCGCAGTGTCGCTCTCGCTGCTCGACTCGCTCTCGCCCCCCGAATACTCCTCCCCTACCTCGTCGGTGCTCTCACCGGCCTCGTGCGTGCCGATGCCACCGGGCTGGCACGCGACGACAAACATGGCCAACGCCACGACCGCTACAGACTCCAGATCTTGCATTGCAGAGATTGGCTAACACCACGGGGATCAGGGTCCGGGACGGGCTCGGAGGCGGTCGCAGAAGCCCGCCAGAGCGGCGGGAGTTGGCGCCGGCCCTCGTGCTCGTTCGGGAGGGATGACAATATCAACACCTCGCCATGTGACTTCATGCGATCCGATGCCACCGGGTCAGCACTCACAGTCGCAGCAGTCATTCCAAAGATCAATCTCCACGCTGAGATAATAGTCATAAGTCGCTTCGGGGGTCGGCCCAAACACATGAATCAATAGATCTTTCGCATAGATGGGGTCAGTATCGAACATTTCGACCCCCCCGGCCATCACCGTATTCGTGGCGCGCAGTTGCAGGGTCTCGGCGTCGAACACCTCGATGGTCATCGCTACCTCGGGCCCCGAGGGCACTTCCATGAGCCCGCAAGCCCCATCGCAAAAGCTCACGCTCTCGATCCAGGAATTGATGTGGAGATAGGGAGAGCCGACCACCTCCGGATCGAGCCCGATGGCCCCGACCGGCAGGTAGTACCAGTCATCCTCACCCGAGCACATGTCCGCGCCGAGTGACACTTTGGCGCTCTCGCCGATATGGATGGAGTCCCACGTGAGCATGGACGCACTATCGGACATGTCATTGTCCTCCCAGGCGTCGTTCTCGGGGCAGTTGTTCATGGAGGTCTCGCCGGTGTCCGTCCCGGTCGAGTCGCTCTCGGTCGTGTCGGCCCCGATCGTGTCCATCGCATCAGTGTCGGCCGACTCGGTCGAGTCGGGGCTGGGGGTGCCGCCCTCGCTGCTCGACTCGCCCTCGCTGCTCGAGCTCGTCGGCTCTTCATCGACCTCGTCGGCCGCGTCGCTGGTCTCATCCAATCCGACCCCACCGGGTTTGCACGCGGACACGGACATGGCGAGCGACACGACCACGACAAAGTGCAAGCGCTGCATCGTGAAAGCTGACTAGCAGGAGCCGTGAGCAGGACCCGGATCGGTCACGAGCGCACCCCCAGGATCACTCCCAGGCGGCGGAGGTCGGCGCGGGCGAGCGTGCTCGTTCGCGTGGTATCAATGCCTCGCCATGTCGACCACCCGCCGCGAGCTGCTGCAGATCTTCGCTGCGCTCGGCCTGCTCAGTGCGTGCCGCTCTCGATCACCGCTGAGCCCCGAGCCCGATCCCTGCGCACTGACGCCGCTGACCAGCGACGTGCCGACCGATCTCTCCAGCTTTCGCTACGGCGTAGCGAGCGGAGACCCCTCGACCGATCAGGTGATCCTGTGGACCCGGGTCGAGCCGCAGTCGAACGAGCCCGGGTCGCTCGAGGTGGTCGAGTGGGTGATCGCTAGCGATCACGAGCTGCGCGAGGTCGTGCAGTCCGGTCACGCCAACACGACCGCCGAGCAGGACTTTACCGTCAAGGTCAACGTCCTCGGCCTCGAGCCGGGGACCACCTACTACTATCGCTTCGCACGCGCCCGCTACTCACCCTGCGTCGTCACGCGCGCGATGGGGCCCACGGCGACGCCGGTCGGCCCGCAGCCGCCGATCTTGGCCTCGCCGATCGGCCGGACCCGCACGCTGCCGGCCGCGGGCGTCGAGCACATGCGGCTCGCGTTTTGCTCGTGCGCCAACTACCCCTTTGGCTATTTCAATGTCTATGCCGCGATCGCTCGACGCAGCGATCTCGACCTGGTCCTGCACCTCGGCGATTATCTTTATGAATATGCCGATGGTCGTTATGGCGACGGCAGCCGGCTCGGCCGCGTGCCCGAGCCGAAGGGTGAGCTCGTCAGCCTCGCGGACTATCGGGCTCGGCATGCGACGTACAAGCGGGATCCGGATCTTCAAGAGCTGCACCGCCAGCACCCGATGATCGTAGTTTGGGATGATCACGAGATTGCCAACGACGCTTGGATGGACGGCGCGGAGAACCATGATCCGCAGACCCAGGGCGAGTGGGCAGTACGCAAGGCTGCGGCGATCAAGGCGTACTTCGAGTGGATGCCGATCCGCGATAACCGGCCGCGGATCGATCGCAGCTTTCGCTTCGGCACGCTCGCCGAGCTGATCATGCTGGATACGCGCCTGCACGGGCGCGTCGAGCAGAGCGACACCGCGCGGGAGGATCCCTCGCGGACGCTGCTCGGGGCGGATCAGGAGGCGTGGTTGCTCGAGCGGCTGTCGGCGTCCAAGCGCGAGGGCGTAGCGTGGCGGCTGATCGGCCAGCAGGTGTTGTTCGCTCCGCTGCGGCTCATGAGGGACAAGCCACCGTGGAGGGACGCGTGGGACGGGTATCCGGCCGCGCGCGAGCGGATCCTCGACCACCTGGACGCGGAGGGGATCGGGGACGTCGCGGTGCTGGCCGGCGACATTCACAGCTCGTGGGCGTTCGAGGTAGGAAAAGATCCTTGGTCGGAGGATCCGGAGCGCAAGCGCTCGCGCTTGGTCGAATTCGTGACGCCGGCCGTCAGCTCGCCGGGGCCGGTTCCGGCCGAGCGAGCGGACGAGCTGGCAGCCGAGCTGCCGGGTCGACATCCGCATTTGCGCTTCGTGGAATTGAAGACGCGCGGATATGTGGTGGTGGATGTTCGGGCGGAGCGGCTGCAGGCGGATTGGTGGTTCGTCGAGACGGTCGACGAGCGGCGGGCGGACGAGCGGTTTGCGAAGGGGTTCGTGGTCGAGCGGGGGGCGGCCTTGCTGCGGGAGGTGACCGCACCGAGCGAGGCGGGTGAGGCACGGGCTCCGGCCTAACGAACGATGAGCGCCCCGCCAGCGCGGGCCCTTCGACGAATGGGCACCCACACCAACGCGAGCGTGATCAGCAGCGACAGTGGAGCACTCGGCGGCTGCCCGAGCCCGCAGGCGCAACCTGGAGGCGCGGGGGTCGGCTCGAGCTCGGGCGCCGGAGCCGGCTCCGGCGGTTCGCCTAGCGCTCGCAAGGGCAGTCGAGCCTCGTGGATTCGCTCACTGCTTGCCAGCCTCGCCACGATCTCGATCTGCGTACGGGCATCGGGCAAGGGTGGATCAAACAGCAGCCACCCGTAGACCCCCGCCCTATGGGTCGACCCCCACCGTGATGTTGGAGCGTCACCGGGCACGAGCTGGAGCGCTCGTAATTCGCCGGACTCCGACCGGGCCTCGATCGCGAGCGACTCGAGCCCCCAGCCCGACGAGGGATCGATCCAGCGCAGCTCGAACGCTCGCCCGCGCCGCTCCGCGGCCACCACCGGCCACATCTTCGCGGACAGCTCGGCCTCACCCAACAACTGGTGGTCGAGGGCCGTGCTCACGA
>CBFGLP010001606.1:0-1526 GCA_965649595.1 uncultured Myxococcales bacterium
AACGCCCGCGAAGGCATGCCCGCATGCAACAGGCGCAGCTCGACGCCCCGAGCGGCCAGCTCGTCGAAGAGCCCGAGCACCGACGCGAAGCGATCGCGCGAGCGAGCGCTCCGACGCGGGCCTTCGATCAGCAGCTCCTTGAGGTTGGCGGTCGCGATCCACACGCTGCAGCGAGCCGCCCGTAGC
Source organism: uncultured Myxococcales bacterium (assembly GCA_965649595.1). Lineage (GTDB taxonomy): Bacteria > Myxococcota_A > Polyangia > Nannocystales > Nannocystaceae > Plesiocystis. The sequence goes on from CBFGLP010001606.1 coordinate 187, forward strand.
CGGGCAATCACCACCTCGTAGTGGGCCCGCCCGCCGAGCAGCCCGAGCTCGACCGGCCGCGGGCCGATCACGAAGTCGGCCGTGCTCGGCTTGGCGTGGCTGGGGGCCGCGTCGATCCAGGCGTCGAGACCAGCGTCGAGACCAGAGCCGGCGGCCCGGCCCTTCGACCGCCCGCGACCTCCCAGGGACACCGGCCCCTCGCTTCGGCGTGGACGAGCCATGCTCTCGGGACGCTAGCCACCCCCCCGACAGAGGGCGAATTTTCGGCACCGCCTCGAGCTCCATGCGTCCGACACGCAGCCCACTTCAGCACTCCAGCTCGCAGGCACGAGCGGATCCTTCGGAGCCGCCACCAGTCACCGCCCGTGGGCCTGAGGACTGATTCGAGCAGTCGCCGTGACCGCGCTCCCCGTCCTTCCGATCACGAAATGGCTACACTGCCGCCGTGCGAGCCATCGAGGCAGAGCATTGGCCCGAGCAGCAGATCGTTCAGCGTCGCTTCACGATCCGCTGGACTCGCGGCTGCGCCTACACCCGGCTGCACGGACGCCTCGGCGACGAGTCGCGTCACGACATCGAGGTCTGGGCGGCGACGCTCGACGAGGTAATCCCGCAGCTCGGCGGTGACTTCGTCACGGTGCTCGACACCACCGCGCTCGGCGAGATCCCGCGCTCGCTCTGGCTCGACCTCGCCAAGCTCGCGCACGGGATGATCCGCAAGCCGCTCCGCCGAGCCCTGATCGCCGCCGAAGGCTGGATCGGTGACAACCAGGCCCAGGCCGCCTCGCTCGCAACCGCGGGCAACGTGCGGGTGTTCGAGCCGGACGAGCTGGACGAGGTGATCGCGTGGGCGAGCGCCGCAGGCACGATCGACGCGGACCGGCTGCGGCGCTTCTTGAGGTGAGGCTAGGGCCTGGTCAGCCCTCCTCCCAAACCATGCTCGATGCGGCACGAAAACCAACGCCCGGGATCGACTACGTTCTCCCGAGCCCGCTCGAACCAACGCCCGGGCTCGGGCGGGCAGGGGGAGAGGGACCGGCTACGGTCCCTAGCACTCGGAGCCGCCGCACTCACCCACGCGGATCATCGCGTTGCCTGCCCCGATCGCGCACCACTCCGGCCACGCCGGCGGCAGCGAGCCGGTCGGGTAGTCGAGATAAGGCGACACCCCGTCCTCCAGCCAGTAGGGATGATCGAGGAAGAACTCCCAGGTCACCGCGTAGGTCGGCAGCGAAGGATCGCTCGGCGAGAACGGCGGGGTCGCGTGCGTGCAGTTGTGGATGCACTCCATCACGAAGTGGCCGTTGGTCCCGAGATCGGCCTCGAGGTTGTTCGAGCCC
>CBFGLP010001607.1:0-3609 GCA_965649595.1 uncultured Myxococcales bacterium
GATCATCGGGACCGGCTCGCTCGGCGACGTGGCCGACGGTCCGGCGCTGGCGACCAACCTCAACCACCCGACCCACATCGCGTTCTCGCCCGCGGGCGAGCTGATCCTCGCGGCCTGGCACAACTCCAAGGTCATTCGCTACGACGCGAGCAACGAGACGGTCACGACGATCTGCGGCACCGGTGCGCGCAGCTTCAACGGCGACGGGCTCACTGGTCTGGAGACGGCGCTCGATCTCCCGGTCGCTACCGCGTTCGCGCCGGACGGCACGATGTACATCTCCGACCAGGCCAACCAGCGGATCCGTGCGATGAGCCCCGACGGGATGGTCACGACCGTCGCGGGCAACGGCATGCCGGGCTACTCGGGCGACGGCGGTCCGGCGATCGAGGCTCAGCTCAACCTCCCGGTCAGCCAGTCGGCGCCGCCGGCCGGACGCATCGCGGCCGACAACTCGGGCGCGATCTACATCGCCGACACGCTCAACCACGCGATCCGCAAGGTCGACACCGACGGCATCATCACGACGATCGCCGGCACCGGCGCGGCGGGTAATGGTGGCGAAGGCGTAGCGACCGAGCAGGCGCTCAACATGCCGAGCGACGTGGCCGTCGATGGCGATGGCAACGTCTACATCGCCGACACCTTCAACAGCTGCATCCGCAAGGTCGACACGGCGGGTCAGATGACGACCGTCGCCGGCCACTGCGGCGAGCTCGGCTACGAGGGCGACGGCGCTCGGGCGAGCGAGTCGCTGCTCAACCGCCCCTACGGGATCGAGCTCGACACCGAGGGGACGCTCTACATCGCCGACACCCACAACCACGTGTTGCGGGCGGTCTATCCCGAGTGAGCCGACCTTCGTTCAGCTGGCTCGTGCAGCCCGTCTTGGCAGCCATGGTGGTCGCCTTGGCGGGCTGTCCTAGCGATCCGGATCCGCCCGCGGGTCCCGAGCCCTTGGTCGAGGACCTCGAGCTGCCGGGCCTGGTCGAGGTCGTGGCGTGCAAGCACAGCCACGAGCACGACCTGCGCCACGTGCAGATCTTCGCCGATCCGGCCTCGGCGGAGCTGTTTCAGACCTGCGTCCTCGATCAGGGCGAGTGCACCGAGCCGTTCCCGGTCGGGTCGCTCTTCGTCAAGCGCGAGTACGAGTTCCCGGACTGCAAGCCGGAGGATCTCACCTCGGTCACGGCGACGCTCAAGCTCGAGCCGGGCAGCTACCCGCAAGGACGGGACTGGCAGTGGCAGCGCTTGGAGACGGATCTGACCGTCGTCGAGGATGGGGCGCCCTTCTTGTGCATCGCCTGCCACGAAGACCACTGCTCGCCGCCCTACGGGCACGACATGCGCTGCTTGCCGGACTGACATCGGGTGGTGATACGCTCGCCGCGGGTCAGCCGATGAGCCACGAACACGACGACAAGCCCCGCACCGAAGATCCCGATCGCGCGGCGATCCTGGCTCGTCGGCAGCACTTCATCGCGCTCGCGCTCTCGGGGCTAGCGACCACGGCTGCGTGCGCGAGCACGGGCGCCGACGATGGTGGGCAGACGAGCAAGGGACAGGACGCGGCGACGACCCGGTCCGAGGTGCCGCCGGAGCCTTGCCTCAAGGTGATGCCGCCGTCCGACGAGACCGAGACTGGTGAGCCGGCGGAGGGCACGACCGAGGGAGGCTCGACGACCGACGCCGGGACGTCGAGCACCACCGACGGTGTCGAGGAAGCCGAAGGAGAGGCGGGGGAGCCAGCTCCTCCGCAGCCCTGCCTCAAGAAGGCGGCGCCACGGCCCTGCCTCAAGAAGGCCGCGCCCTAGCCCTGACTCAACGTTCCGCCGCCGAGCGAGTAGGTTGGTCGCCGAGATGAGCCACGAAGACGAGGAATCACGCCCCGTAGATCCCGACCGCGCGGCGATCTTGGCTCGCCGTCAGCACTTCATCGCGCTGGCCTTGTCGGGTCTTGCGACCACCGCTGCGTGCACGTCGACGGCCGACAAGGGCGAGCCGAGCACTGGCACGAAGGCGCAGCAGGACTCGGGCAAGGAGGCGCCACCCCAGCCTTGCTTGAACGTTCAGCCGGTTGACCCCGACTCGACCTCGGGCTCCCAAGCGCAGCCGCATCCTTGCCTCAAGATCATTCGAGAAGAGGACCGGGACGAGCCCGCTGGCGGGACGACCAGCGAGACCGGTGGCGAGACCGGCGGTGAGACTGGCGACGAGCCGACTCCGCGGCCTTGCTTGAGCAAGGCGCCGCCGAAGGTCTGCCTCAAGAAGGCCGCTCCCAAGCCGTGCCTCGAGGTCGTTCCTCCGGAAGCCGACTGAGCTGGCACGAGCAGGAGCCTCGTGCAGCTAGCGATCGCGGATGAGCTCTCGCAGCTCGTGGGCCACGTGCTCGCCCACGTGCCGCTCGCGGGGCCGGGCAACCTCTGGGATCCGCGCTACGTCGCGTGGGCGCGAGCGCAGACGAGCCGCGAGGATCAGGCCCTGCTCGAGCACGACGCGGCCCTGCTCGCGCGGCTGTGGGACATGGATCCGCGGCTCGATGCCTTGCACGGGCTCTTCGATCTGCACACGGGCCTCGAGGGGCTGCGTGCGACGGCGGCTCGGCCCTTGGCGGGCTTGCGTGGTGATGAAGTCGCCGACGCGGCGCTGCTCGACGAGCTGCGGGGGCTCGACGCGGCGGAGCTCGTGCACGCGAGCCTCGGGGTGCTCGTTGGCTCGTTCTCGCGGGTGCTCGAAGCCTGCGCGGACGAGCTCGCGCGGGCGCGAGTCGACGTGGACCCTTGGTTGCGCCGGGTGGCCGCGTGCGTGCCCGAGCTCGACGCGACGCGGGTCGAGCTGGTCTTCGCCTTGGGCCAGCACGGTCGAGCGCTTCCGCGGCGGATCTTGATTGGCGCTCCGGCAACGTGGAACGGGATCGATCCGGCCTGGCCAGCCGTGGTCGCCGGTCACGAGGCGCTGGTGCTGGCGAGCGGGTACTCGGGCTACGTCGAGTGCGAGCGCTGGGCGCTGGCCGAGCTGCGCGAGCGTATGCGATCGGCGGACGCGGAGCTGCGAGCTGCTCACGCGGCGTGGTTGGCCTCGCTCGATCTGTCCGGGCTCTAACATCGCATACCTATGCAAGCGCCTATCACGCCAAGCGCCGCGAGTGCGAATAGAACGAACAGCCTATCGAGGGGCATGCATGAACCATGCGTTGCTGGTACTTGAGGCTCACGGGCCGGTCGAACTGCTCGATATCGAGCGCGGCTTTGAAGATGCTGGGTGTTTAGATGAGCTCCGCGCTGTGGTACAAGCGGCGCAGAGCACCAGAGGATATGACTTCCAAAACCGACATCACGGTCGACAAACTGGTGGATATGATCAAGACGGGCGAACTCAGCCTGCCGGAGATGCAGCGCGGGTACGTTTGGAAGGCCGATCGGGTGCGGGACCTGTTGGATTCGCTTTATCGCGGTTATCCGTCGGGAACTATCCTCGTGTGGGAGACCGAGCGTGGCGTGCCGAACCGCGATCTGGCAATCACGCAAGGTGAGAGCCCGTTCAAGGGCCACAAATTGCTGCTCGATGGACAACAACGTCTCACATCACTCTCGAGCATTCTTCGTGGAG
>CBFGLP010001608.1:0-5581 GCA_965649595.1 uncultured Myxococcales bacterium
GAGAGCGAGACCCTGCGTGTGCGGGTCGAGCTACTGGACCGCCCCGACGATCCCCTGCCCTTCGACGATCGCCGCCACCTGTGGCTCGCGGCCAGCGACGCGATCCAGGTCATGCTCGTCGACGGCGATCCCAGCGAGACCCGAGCGAATGACGAGATCTTCTTCTTGTCGACGGCGCTCGGTCAGAGCGAGCTCGGGGCCAAGCTCGAGGTCCGCGGCCTCGCGCCCGACCAGCTCGAGCAGCGCCTGCTGGCGACCGAGGGCAGCGATCCGCTCGCCGAAGTCGACCTGCTCGTGCTCGCCAACGTCCGCGCGCCCTCGGCCGAGGTCGCCAAGCGGATTCGTGCGTGGGTCGAGCAAGGCATGGGCCTGTGGCTCACCGTCGGCGATCGCGTGTCCGCGAACGAGTACAACGAAGCATTCGCCGAGGCGCTCCCGCTGCTCCTGCGCGAGGCCGTCTACACCGGCACCGCCCCTGGTCGCACCGAGGCCCGCAGCGAGTCGCTCGCCCCCGCCAACCTCGCGCACCCGATCTTCTCCAGCCTCGGCAGCGAAGCGACCGACCTCGACCTCGCCGCGACTCGGACCAAGCGGATGATCCTGCTCGAGCCCGATCCACGACGCAGGGCCGACATCGCGCTTACCTTCAGCAGCGGCGCCCCGGCCTTGGTCACCCGAGAGCTCGGCCGCGGTCGCGTCGCGCTGCTGACCACCACGGTCGATCGCGACTGGACCGACCTCCCGCTGCGGCCCGGCTTCGTGCCCTTGGTCATCCGCACCGCGACCTGGCTCGCGGGCGCGACCGAGGTCAGCGGTGGCAGCCGCCTCTCGATCGGCGCCAGCAAGCAGCTCGAGCGAGCGATCCCCTACAACGTCAGCACCCCCACGGGCGAGGCCCTGCCGGTCGCCCCCGAGCGTGACGGCCAGCCGACCCGCTTCGATCACACCGATCGACCCGGCCACTATCGAGCCGTCCCGCTCGGAGAGCCCGAAGCGGAACCCGAGCGCTTCGTCGTCGAGGTCGACGCTCGCGAGAGCGACACCACGCCGATCCCCAGCATCGTCCGTGCCGACCTGGGCCACGACTCCGGCACCGTCACGATCTATCAGCCACGCTGGCGCGAATTGGCATTGATTGTCCTCTTGCTGCTCGGGCTCGAGAGTGTGGTCCGCTGGCGCCTGGCCCAACGTGGGTGACCGAACGAGGTTTGAGTAATTCCGGACACCTTCAATCGGGCAATTGCTCGATCGTCCCCACGAAGGCTCCTAATTGCGCGATGCTGGTGCGGCTGACCCGCAGGAGGATGTCCGATGAGCCATCGAGTCGAACGAACGATCCTGATCCATGCTCGGCCGGCGACGGTCTGGCAGATCTTCGACGAAGACGCCCGCTTTGCTCGGTGGTGGGGAGAGGGATCGTGGATCGAGGCCCGCGAAGGCGGGCAGCTGCGCATCCGCTATCCCGATGGCTCGACGGCCACCGGTCGAATCGAGGAGGTCGATCCCGGTCGGTTGATTCGCTTCACATACGGCTACGAGGATCCGAGCAAGGGCTTGGCTCCCGAGGCGTCGACGGTCTGCGTGGGCTTGCGAGAGCACCCCGAAGGCACGTTGGTCGATCTGACCCACGAGGTCCCCGACGCCCCAACTCGCGACCGTCACGAGCCCGGCTGGCGCTACCAGCTCGCGCTCTTGGCCAAGGTCGCCCACGATGACGCCCACGCCGAGCGTGCGACGACAATCGATCGCTGGTTCGCCGCCTGGAACATGATCGACGTCAAGCTTCGGCGCGCGACGATCGAGGCGATCACCAGCGATAATGTCCGCTTCGCCGACGCCTACGGCTACCTGCACGGCCACGACGAGCTGCTCGGGCACCTCGCGGCCGTGCGCGGGCAGATGGCTGGCGTCGAGCTGACCACGAGCGGGCCCGTCCGCTACATGCAGGGCGTCGCGCTGGCAGACTGGGAGGCGCGGCGCGGCGACAAGGTCCTGATGGCCGGCACCAACGTGTTCGAGCTCGGCCCCGACGGCCAAATCGTACGGGTGACGGGCGTGCCGGCCTGACGCGCGATCTCGACCGTCGACGCCAGGCTCGGACCGGCGTTATGGCAATGGCCGATGAAAGCGTCGGTCGTTGCCCTCGTCTGCCTCGCCTCAGTCTCGCTCGCGGGTGCCTGCGCCGAGGGTACGGCGCATGACGACGGCCTAGGTCCCGAGACCGGCGACGAGATCGGCACCACCGACGACGACGACTCGACCAGCTTCGACGACGACGCGAGCAGCAGCGACTCGACGAGCGAAGCCGAGACCGGCGAGCCCATGCAGGAGCTGGTCGAGGTCGGCCACGATCGCGAGTTTCGCGGCGTCTGGGTTGCGACCGTCTACAACATCAATTGGCCGAGCGACGCTGGCCTCGACCAAGCTGCCGCGCAGGCCGAGCTGCTGACAATCCTCGACACGATGGCCGCGATCAACCTCAACGCGATCGTGTTCCAGGTCCGGCCCGAGTCCGACGCCTTCTATGCGTCGCAGCTCGATCCCTGGAGTCGCTTCATGGCCGGCGGTCAGGGCGTCGATCCCGGCTGGGATCCGCTCGAATTTCTGTGCGCCCAGGCCCACGCGCGCAACATCGAGGTCCACGCCTGGCTCAACCCCTACCGCGCCGCCGTCTCGGCTGGCTCGAGCCTGGCCCAGCCGCACATCGCCCTGCAGCAGCCTCAGCACGCGCACGACTATGACGGCGCGCTGTGGATGGACCCTGGCGCGCTCGAGGTCCGCGAGCACGTCGTCGACGTTGCCGTCGACATCGTCGAGCGCTACCCGGTCGATGGCATCCACCTCGACGACTACTTTTATCCCTACCCCGACGGCAGCGAGTTCCCCGACGCGCTGACCTGGAACGAGTACCTGGCCGACGGTGGCGACCTCGAGCAGGCCGACTGGCGGCGCGACAACGTCAACGCGCTGGTCGAGGAGCTGCACGACTCGATCTACGCCGCCGATCCCGACGTGCGCTTCGGGATCGCCCCGTTTGGAATCTATCGACCCGGCGTTCCGGCGGGCATCGCCGGGCTCGACCAATACACCGCGCTCTATGCCGATCCCAAGCTCTGGCTCGAGCAAGGCTGGGTCGACTACCTGAGCCCGCAGCTCTACTGGCCGACCAGCTACCCGCAGCAGGACTACGAGGTCCTGCTCGAGTGGTGGACGACCGTCAACCCCGAGCGCTACATCTTTGCCGGTAATTATCTGAGCAAGCTAGGCTCCGCTCCAGAGTGGTCGCTCGACGAGCTCCTCTTGCAGGTCGAGCTGAGCCGCTTTTATGCCGACGGCAATTCGCTCGGGAACGTGTTCTTTCAGGTTCAGCCGCTGCTGGCCGATACGCTGGGGGTCAACGCCGCGCTCTACGGTGATTTCTATCAGCAGCCGGCCCTGACCCCGCCGCTGGCCGAGCGGCAGGATGTTGTCGTGGAGCCGCCCTTCGTAACGGTCGCAGGCGCGGGGGTCCAAGTCGAAGATCCAGCCCAGCAGGGCCTGCGGTCGTACGTAGTGTATTCGGACCAGGGCCAGGGGGTGTGGGCGCTCGACCGCATCGTGCCTGCGACACAAAGCTCGATCGCCTTGAGCCCCGGTCGCTGGGCGATCAGCGCGGTGGGTTGGCACAACGTCGAGAGCTTCGGTGTGGTCGTAGAGATCTGACTCTCGGTCCCGCGCTCCTGAACCGGTCTATTCTCCGCCGCGATGACCCAACCTCAATCTGTCCTGATTACCGGCACCGCGACCGGCATGGGCTTCGTGACCGCCAAGACGCTGGTCCAGCTCGGCCACACGGTGTTCGCGACAATGCGCGACGTCGACGGTCGCAACGCCGGCCCAGCCGCCGCGCTGCGTGACCAGACGGCCTCGGCGCCCGGCAAGCTGCACGTGCTCGAGCTCGACGTGACCAACGACGATTCGGTAACGCGAGCCGTCGGTCAGGCGCTCGAGCAGGGCCCGCTCGACGTCGTGATCAACAACGCCGCGCTCGGCACCCTGTATCAGCTCGAGGCGTTCACCCCTGCCCAGTTCCAAGCGGTCTTCGATGTCAACGTGTTCGGCATGCAGCGGGTCAATCGGGCAGCGCTCCCGCACATGCGCGGCCGCGGGCGCGGCTTGATCATTCAGATCACGAGCATCGCGGGTCGCGTGGCCATGCCCTTCGTCGGGCCCTACCTCGGCGCCAAGTGGGCGCTCGAGGGTCTGTGCGAGGTGTATCGGATCGAGCTCGCCAGCAGCGGTGTCGACGTGGTCATCGTCGAGCCCGGCGGCTTCCTGACCGACTTCGGCAAGAAGGCGATCGAGCCCGAGGACCAGCAGGTCCTGAACGCCTACGGATCCGTGACCGACGCCGCCAAGGCGTTCTGGAATCCCATGCGGCAGTGGATGGAGTCTGGTGATGGTCCCGGTCCGCAGCCGGTCGCCGACGCGATCGCGGACATCATCGCCAAGCCAGCGGGTGAGCGCTCGCTCCGTGTGGTCGTCGACCCGATGACCGGACCGATGATCGAGGCGATCAACGGGTTCATGGAGAACATTCAGTCCCAGCTGATCGCGGGCATGCAGTTGACCGAGCTCGCCAAGCTCAAGCGGACCGAGACCTGATTCGTCAGAGCCCGGCCAGCATCCGCTGCTTCTCGGCGATGATCAGCTCGCGCACGTGATCTCGCATTCGCGCGACGTCACCTTCGAAGGGCGCTGGATCGATCGGATCCAGCACCCGCACGTGACAGTTCGCCCGCGGCTTCACGACCAATCCGTGCTTGGGCAAGGTGTCCGCGGTGCCGGTCAGGACGATCGGCACCACCGGGCACTGGTTCTCGATCGCCAGCCGAAACGCCCCGTCCTTGAATGGCTTGACCTCGCCGTCGGGCGAGCGCGTGCCCTCGGGGAACAGCAGCACGGGCACGCCTCGGGTCAGCCAGTAGCGGCAGTGCTCCATCATCTGGGCGATGCTCTGCTTGTCGCCGCGGACCAGCGGCACATAGCCGTTGAAGCGCATGTTCCAGCCGAGCAAGGGCGCGTTGAACACGGCCTTCTTCGAGACCCACTTGAAGGGTCGATAGAGCCCGAACAGCACCAGGATGTCGCCCATCGACTCATGGTTGGCGACATAGACCGCCGCGCCGCGCCAGGGCAGCTTGTCACGCCCCTCGACCCGCAGGCGCCACAGCGGCGTGATGTAGAACATGATCTGCGCCCAGAAGCACGAGTAGAGGTGCTGGATCACGCGCCGCCGATCGAAGGGCACGGTCAGCACGAAGCAGATCGTCGCGCCCACGAACATCACCAGGCAGACGAGCGCGAAGATGATCCACCACAGCACCGCGAAGGCGACCCGAAGGGCGTCGTGCATGGCGGGCATCGTACTCCGGCCGCCGAATCGGCGCTCGCGACCCCTGGCAGCGAAGACACCGAGCTTGGCGCTCGGCTCCGACACGATCTGCGGGGCCCAAACTCGCTCGGATAGGCCCCCTCGGGGGCCCAGTAGGACGTCTGCGAACCCGAAACCAGCCCACCGGGGTCGCGCAGCGACCTCGCG
>CBFGLP010001609.1:0-4629 GCA_965649595.1 uncultured Myxococcales bacterium
CCCGTGCCGAGCCCTCCGGGCAAAGGGCCATCCATGTCAGCCCTCCGGGCTGAGCCCTGCCGCGGCAAGCAGGCACCCCCACCGATCGAGGTGGTCGTGTCGGCGAGCGCAGAGGCGGCCCGCGATGAGCTACGGGCGGCCCAGCAGCGCGGACGGCCCTTCGATCTGGTGATCAGCCACTGGGGCGCCGACCGGGTGCTCGAGTGCGATGGCGAGCGCTTGGCCAACGGTCCGCGCCTGCTCAAGCTGATGCGTCGTGAAGATCTGCGCGCTCCGGTGGTGCTGTTCTCGAATCCGACCGAGGTCCCCGAGCGCAAGCGGCTGGCCCTGCAGCTCGGCGCACGGGCGTACTGCTACACCTATCCGGCGCTGTTTCGCGAGCTCGAGGCGATCGTCGACGACGGGCTCGAGAGCGGCCGCTGACCGCCTATCGCCGGCCCAGACGGCTTGGTATCGTCGCGCGCCATGCCGCTAGCGAGCAGCGCCTCCGTCCTCGCCCAGGTGCCGGGCGTGCCCGACCTCGGGCCGCTCATGACCCTGGCCAGCATCGGTTGGGTCTTCCCGATCGCCGCCGTCATCTACTTCCTCTTGGTCTGGGGCAAGCGATCGCCCGACTGCCCGTGGAAGAACGACGATCAGATCGGGCTCAAGGTCATCGTGGCCGCGCTGATCGTGTTTGGCACCTTGCTGCTCGCCTCGGGTCTGCAAGGCCTGCTGCACCTGCTGCTGACCTTCAAGCAGTTTGGCGCGCGGATCAAAGATATCCTCCCCGACTTGCTCGTTGGCCTCGCGGTGCTCGGCGGCACGCTGCTCTTCGGGGTCCCGCGGACCAACCACGAGCAGTACCCCAAGGCGCTGCGTCTGACCGCCGGCATGATCGCGCTGGTCTCGACGATCTCGGTCGTGGCCGGCCTCGATCAGTTCATCACGACGATCTTCAAGTGGCCGAGCTGGAGCGACGTCGCTGGGGCGCTCACGACCTTGCTGACCTCGGTGATCATCGCGGGTGCATCGGGCTACTTCTTCGCGCGGCTGAGCGGACTCGCGGTGCCGGAGATCCCGATCCCGCAGCAGGCGGGTCAGCAGCCGGGCTTCTCGGCGCCGCCGGGGCAGACCGGCTTCGTCGCGCAGCCGACCGGCTACCCGCAGCAGCAGCAGCCGACCGGTTACCCGCAGCCGCAACAGCCGACCGGCTACCCGACGCAGGGCCAGGGCGGCTACGCCACGCAGCCGACCCAGTACTCACCAGGCGGCCAGCAGCCCCCGCAGCGATAATGGCCCCAGAGGGGGCTTGGTTCGTCTTCGTGACGACGCGGGCTGCTGAGACGCCGTGGATCCCAGCCTAAAGACCCTGCTCGCGGTCATCGTCGTCGCGTATGCGCTGCTGATGCTCGCGATCTCGTGGTGGTCTCGCGGCAAGATCCATAGCAACGAAGACTTCCTGGTCGCGGGTCGGGGGCTGCCTCTGATGTTGGCGTTCCCGACCCTGCTCGCGGCGTGGTTCGGCGCGAGCGTGATGCTGACTGCGACCGACGAGATCCGAGCCGGTGGCCTGCGGATGGCCGCGCTCGAGCCGATCGGCGCGGGCTTGTGCCTGATCCTCGCCGGCTGGTGGTTGGCCGGGCCGCTGTGGCGGATGCAGCTGCTGACCCTCGGCGACTTCTTCCGCGAGCGCTACGGACCGAGGGCCGAGCGCTGGTCGGCGATCCTGATCGTGCCCAGCTACTTTGGCTGGATCGCCGCGCAGTACGTCGCGCTCGCCAGCATGCTGCACCTTTTGTTCGGCATCTCGATGGCGCTCGCGCTGATCCTGGTCGCGGCGATCGGCACCACCTACACGCTCCTGGGCGGGATGTGGTCGGTGACGATGACCGAGGCCGCCCAGATCGCGCTGGTCGTCGTCGGGCTGGTGGTGCTGGGCGCGACGATTTTTTTCCAGCTAGGGGAGGGGTCGGTGCTCGCGGGCGTCGAGCGGCTGTGGACGAGCATGCCGGCCGACAAGCAGGTCCTGGTGCCGCGCGACGACGCCGAGCAGCTGGTTGGATGGTTCGGGGTGCTCGCGATCGGGGCGCTCGGCAACCTGCCCAGTCAGGAGCTGAGCCAGCGGATCTTCGCGTCGCGCAGCGTCGCTACGGCCAAGTGGGCGTGCCACCTCGCGGGCATTGGCTACCTCGTGATCGGCGTGTTGCCGATCGCTATCGGCCTGGCCGCGGACCAGCTGATCCCGGGCGCGCCGGGGGAGTCGACGCTCACGACCTTGATGCACTACTTCTTGTCGCCGGCGCTCGCGGTGCTCTTCACCTTGGTCGTGATGTCGGCGGTGCTGGCGACGATCGATAGCGCGATCCTGTCCCCGGCCAGCGTGCTGGCGCAGAACCTGCTTTGGCCGCTCGGCAAGGCGTGGTTCGAGCGGCGAGGGTGGGGGTTGTTGGCGGTCAATCGGCTGAGCGTGGCGGTTATCGGCGGGGCCGCGCTGGTCACCGCGTTCGTGGGCGAGGATGCGTATTCGCTGCTCGAGGACGCGTACGCTGCCGGGTTGGTGTCGCTCTTGGTGCCGCTCTTGGCGGGGCTGTACTGGAAGCGCGGGGACGAGCGGGCAGCGCTGTCGGCGATGGCGTTCGGGACCAGCGTGTGGCTCGTGCACCTGGTGAGCGGGGCGGAGCGGATGTTCGGAGCGGCTTGGCCGGATGAGTGGGTCGGCGTGCCGGTCGGGCTCGGATGTGCGGGGATCGGTTTGGCGGCGTATCTCGTCTCGAGTCTTTGGCCGCGATGACGGCTGGCCGGCTCGAATGCTCGCGCATCGTTCGCCTGCAGGCGTACTGATCGCGTGCGTGCTCGGACCAGCATGTGCGATGAAAAGCATTGATTGGGTGGTCGACTGCGGACCCACTGCTATCCCGCGTCATGACTCGGGAGGAAGCTTAATCATGGGACAAGGCGAATTCTATTCGACGGACGGGAATGGCAACATGACGCTCCTGCGGCAACACGGTGGTTGGCGCGGGACGTGGAGGGACATTGTCCCGGGCAACTATGGTGGCAACAATCGCAGCGATCTGCTCTTCTACGACGCCGACGCCGGTGAGGGCGAGTTCTACACCACGAGCGGCGGCAACATGATGCAGCTCCGCCAGCACTCTGGGTGGCGCAAGACCTGGAACATGATCGTTCCGGGCGACTATGGTGGCAACAATCGCACGGATCTGCTCTTCTATGATCGCGACGCTGGTGAAGGCGAGTTCTACACCACCGACGGCGCTGGGAACCTGTCGTTGCTCGACTTCCACGGTGGTTGGCGCAAGTCGTGGCGAATGATCATCCCGGGCGACTTCGGCGGTAACGCGCGCACGGACCTGCTCTTCTATGATTCGAGCACCGGCGAGGGCGAATTCTACTCGACCGCCAATGGCAAGCTCACGCTGCTCAGGAAGCACACCGGTTGGCGCAAGACCTGGCGGATGATCATTCCCGGCAACTTCGGGGGCAACGCGCGGACGGACCTGCTCTTCTACGATCCCAAGACCGGCGAGGGCGAGTTCTACACCACCGACGGCAACGGCAACCTGACGATGCTCGAGAGGCACAGCGGTTGGCGCAAGAGCTGGGGGGCGATCATCCCTGGCAACTTCGGGGGCAACGCGCGCACGGACCTGCTCTTCTATGATCCGACCCTCGGCGAGGGCGAGTTCTACAGCACCAACGCCGGGAAGCTCACGCTGCTAAAGCAGCACAGTGGGTGGCGCAAGTCTTGGCGTGCGATCATTCCTGGCGACTATGGCGGCAATGCGCGCACGGATCTGCTCTTTTATGATCCCTTTGCGCCCTGACGGATCGGGGCTCGGCTGATCGTCGTTGTGGAATGGGGGGTCGCTCGGTCGATGTTTCAAGGATCGAAGCGCCGGGCGGCCCCTCGTTCGATTATTCAGTCGATGAGGACGACCCGCTCCGCGCTCACGTCGAGCCCGAGGATCTCGTCCACACCGTCGCCGTCGACGTCACCAGTGGCGACGTCCATCAGGAGCTGTCCGCCCTCGATCGAGGTCGTCACCAGCCCTTGCTCGGTCACGTCAACGCGCACCAGCTCGGTCGCTGGAAAGGGCACGACGAGCAGCTCGTGCTGCGGGTCTTGGTCGAGTTGGCCTACGACGATCTTGCGCGAGCGTAGCGGTACCTGCGATGCCTGCGAGGCGAAGCTGTCGGGGTCGCCCGCTTCGGCGCCGTAGAAGACGCGGACCTCGCCACCATCGGGCAGGGTCGCGCTGAATATGATCAGCTCGGGGCCTGCGATGCTCGGGTCGACGTCTGCCTGGGCGAGCGCGGACGGAGCCGACTCGGCGGTGGCGAGCTCCCAGCTCTGATCGGCGATGAGCTGGGCCTGCTCGAGATCGATGTCGATGATGCGCATCTCGTTGGTGAGCGACAGCGCGAAGAAGCGCGCGAGCCCGTCACCAGGGATCGCTATATAGTCGGAGGGGCCGATCAGACCTACCCCATTGAGGAGATGATCGGCCCCTCCGACTATATAGCGATCCCTGGTGACGGGTTCGCGCGCTTCTTCGCGCTCTCGCTCACCAACGAGATGCGCATCATCGACATCGATCTCGAGCAGGCCCAGCTCATCGCCGATCA
>CBFGLP010001610.1:0-4230 GCA_965649595.1 uncultured Myxococcales bacterium
GCGTACCTGGCTCGGGCGGAGCAGCTCGAGCAGCTGCTCGACTTCTTGGCCCAGCGACGCGAGCTCGCGGCCACGCTGCCGCGGCGCGAGCGACAGTGCTTGGCAGTGCTGGAAGCCTGGGCGCTGTTCCGTCTCGGCTGCGAGCAGGATGGCTTTCGTGGTCTGCATGGAGGCGACGATCCCCACGAGCCGCTTCGCCGCGAGCAGGTCGAGCTGCACATGGTCGAGTTTCTCGGCCACGCCTGGCCGGAGCTGCGCGAGTTCATGACCAGCGGGATGCTCGAGCGGCCTCGAGCGCGGGCGCTGGACGAGCGCTGCTCGTTGACGAGCTTGCGTCTGCGCGAGAGCAGCTGACGAGACAAGCCGGACACCGAGCAGCGTCCGGCCTGCCGTCGCGGACCGAGCCGATCAGCCCGGCTCACTGACCGTTGGTGATCATGTAGCCCATCAACGACTCGGTGTAGTCATAAGCGGCGCCGATCGTGTTGCTGTCCTGCCAGTCGAACTCGGCCACCCACACCCGGCCCGCGCCGGCGTTGCGGTAGCCGATCGAGACCTCGGTCATCGACCAGCCGGACAGCGGCGTGATCATCGGGTAACCAGCCACGTTGCGGCCGCAGCCCGACTGGCCGAGCATGATCGCCTGGAAGAGGTTGTCGACCCAGAACTGATCCATGGGGCTGTACTGGACGACCGTCGGCGCGGTGTCCTGGCAGCCGCCGAAGAAGCCGACCTCACCGACGCCCGCGTTGAACACGGCGTTGTAGACATCGTCGCTGGCGAACACCTCGGTGATCACGATGCCGCCGCCCTCGACCCAGGTCTTGAGCGCCGCGGCGTTGAATTGACCCACGCCGTTGCGGGTGACCAGCATCGCCTGGGTGTTGGCGTCGGGCGTGCACGAGGCGACGACCGTCAGGTTGACGCCGATCGGGATGAAGTCGGCGACGTCGCGCTGCGAGCCGCCGCAGCGCAGCAGGTTGGGCTTGAGCTCGATCGCGCACAGCGGCGAGCAGCCGTCGTTGGGGTCGATGTTGCCGTCGTCGCAGTTCTCGATCCCGTCGTGCACGACCCCGTCACCGCAGGTCGCGATCGTGCAGGCGTTGAGGCACTCGTCGGTGTCGACGTCGTTGGCGTCGTCGCACTCCTCCATGCCGTCGAGCACGAAGCCGTCCCCGCAGGTCGCGTCGACGCAGCTGGGGAGGCAGGCGTCGGAGTCGACGTCGTTGGCATCGTCGCACTGCTCGACACCCTCCTGCACGAAGCCGTCGCCGCAGGCCGCCGCAGCGCAGAGTGTGGTGCACTCGTCGGAGTCGATGTCGTTGGCGTCGTCGCACTGCTCCATGGCTTGGACGATGCCGTCCCCGCAGCCCTCGATCACGCAGGCGGCCGTGCATCCGTCGTTGTCGGCCGCGTTGCCGTCGTCGCAGCCTTCGACGCCTTCTTGGACGATCCCGTCGCCGCAGATCGCCACCGCGCAAGCGTTGGTGCACGTGTCGGTGTCGACGTCGTTGCCGTCGTCGCACTCCTCGCCAGCGTCGACGTTGCCGTCGCCGCAGAAGGGATCCAGGCTGGTGTCGGTGGTGTCGGTGGTGTCGGTCTCGGTCTCCGCGTCGGTCTCGGTGTCCGACGAGCTCGAGTCGGTGTCGCTGCTCTCACCCTCGCCGTCACCGGTCGTGTCATCGCCGGTCGCATCGGTGTCGGTGTCACCGATGTCGTCGTCGTTGGTGGTGTCGTCGCTGCAGCCAAACAACAAAGCGGAGAAGCAAATGATCGACAGGGGAGTTGTCTTGCGCATGGCGACCACAACGCTGGCATGAATGGCACCTCTGTTGTCAATCAATGGATGTGGTGTGATTACATGCTGCGGGGGCGGCGTAAAAGCGCCAAAACGTGCAGGTTCGAGCGCTGAGAGCATTATTGAGCATCGTCCCGAATATGCACACTTCGGTACGCCGAGCCCCCCATACCACTCACCAGTCAAGGGATGTGGATCTCGATCGGTCCCGTGGCGGGGTAGCTGAATTCGACCTCGACCACGCTCGGCTCGCCGCCGACCTGCGGGGGCTCCTCGTTGAAGTTGAGCGCGCAGGTGGTCGCGTCATCGAGGCAGGCACAGGGTCCGCCGTATTGCTGGCAGTCCGGGAACGCCTCGACGGTGATCTTCACCGCCGCCCCGGCGGCGACCTGACGGCGAGCCTCGCAGGTGATGCCGCCGACGCACTCCTCGCTCGCGCAGCCCTCGGGCAGCTCGACCTCGGCCCACAGATCGCCGGTCCAGGTCAGCTCGTAGCTCTCGCCCGGCCCGATCACGAGCGGCTCGACGCCTCCGTCGCCGTCCTTGCAGCCCTGGAAGGGCCCGCAAAAGCCGTTGTCGATCATCACCTCGCAGGACTCCATCGAGTGCGAGTTCTGCGAGTAGGCGAGCCCGTCGACCGTGAAGCCGAACCGCTCCGGTGAGCACCAACCACCGCGCGTGTACACGGGGGCGTCACCGTCGTTGATCAGCACGATCGTCTGCGGCTCGTTCGAGCTCGGCGGCTCGTTCATGCCGAGCTCGCACTCGTCGCCGGTCGGATCGGTGTCCGAACCAGTGTCCGTATCACCGTCGGTCGTGTCCGGATCGTCGTTGCACCGGAAGCTCGCGCCCTCGTTGTTCTCGAAGTCGGAGCAACCACGCTCGTCGCCACCGCCCTCGTCCTCCGCGCTCCCGCAGGCCGGCAACAAGGCCAACCATGCCCCCAGGAGCGCCCTATCACGTCGAATGTGAAGCATCGCCTCGGGGGTTGCACGAGCGCGGTGGGTCGATCACGCCGGGCGATGATCGAGCGCATGCGTGCGCGAGGGATCGAAATCCGGCCGTCGACGTCGGTCTCAGTCCGCCTCGTCGAGGTCGGCCTGCAGCGCGGCTCGCTGCTCGGGGGTCAGCGCCGTCTCGGCCATGATCCCTTCCATATCGATGCCAATCGCGACCGGCGCTTTACCGTGCAGGGCGAAGGTCAGGTATTGGACGGAGCTCAAGCGCGTCTCGCCGATCTGCCGCCCGTCCCAGCGCGGGCGCAGCTTCTGGCCGTCGGCCGCGAGCGCGTAGACGTGCTCGAGCAGGCCCAGCCACGCGTGCAGCTTGGTCGCCCGATCGCGCTCGTCCTCGATCCCGATCAACAAGGTCGCGCAGAGCGAGCCGCCGCGTCCGAGCAGCTCGTTGTAAGTCGCGATCTCGTGCTGGATGTCGGCCTCCTTGACGATCTGCTCGACCCGCAGCATCTCGTGGATCTGGTAGCGGATCGTCTCGCGGCTCTCGAACAAGAAGGTGAAGTGCTCGCCGACGATCACCCGGCGCAGCGCCTTGGCGCGCAGGGCTGCCGGACGGATGTCGTCGCGGCGCTCACCGTAGGTGACGTAGTCGAGGATCTCGCTGCGCTCGATCGGCTTCATGGTCAGGCCTCGTTCGACTCGGGCTTGGGCTTGGCGGGCTTGGGCTTGGCGGGCGCGGGCTTTCCGATCAGCGGATCGCCCCGGTAGGCGCGCGCGAGCAGGCTCATCGGATGCAGCGGGCGCACGCCCGCGTGCTGCTCGAACTGGATCGCCGCGAGCGGGCAGTCGGTCGACCACACCTCGGTCTGCGCCGCCTGCATGTCGTCGAAGGCTCGCTTGCCGACCCGCTTCGAGTACTCGAAGCCCTCGACCTTCATCGCGTGCGTGCCGTCGTGGCCGCAGCACTCCATCACGGTCGTCGGGTTCTGGCCCAGCACCTTGCGCAGCAGGTCGCGACCCTTGAAGCCGACCCCCTGCGCGCGCAGGTGGCAAGGCGCGTGGTAGGCCAGCTTGGTCTCGGGCTTGCTGGCTCCGGGCTCGCTCGGCGGCAGCGTGGCGAAGCGCTCCTGGTTGCGGATCGACCACAGGAACTCGCTCGGATCGCAGACGGCCGCGGCGAGCTGCTTGGATCGCTCGCGGTCCTCGGGCGCGACCAACTCGGGCCACTCGCGGCGCAGCATCATCGAGCAGGTCGGGTTGATCGCCACGACCTTGGCGCCCGCATCGACGAAGGGCATCAGCAGGTCGAGGTTGTGCTTGGCCTTGCGTCGCAGCCCGTCGAGGTCACCGCTCTCCCAGGCTGGCATGCCGCAGCACTGCAGGTCGTGCTGGCAGCGAACATCGACGCCGTTGCGCTGGAACACCTCGACGGTGTCGCGGCCGATCTGCGGCTCGTTGTGCTGCACGTAGCAGGTC
>CBFGLP010001611.1:0-2039 GCA_965649595.1 uncultured Myxococcales bacterium
GCTGCTCGAGGCGATGAACGAGGGGCAGGTGTCCATCGAGGGGACGGCGACGCCGCTGCCGTACCCCTTCTTCGTGCTCGCGACCCAGAACCCGCTCGAGCAGGAGGGCACCTACCCGCTGCCCGAGGCCCAGCTCGACCGGTTCTTGTTCAAGATCCACGTCGACTTCCCCGACGAGGAGGAGCTGATCTCGATCCTCGATCGCACGACCGGCAGCCAGCACCAGACGGTCGCGCCGGCGCTGACCGCCGAGCGCCTGATCGAGCTGCAGCAGCTGATCCGGGCGATGCCGGTCACGCCCTCGCTCACGCGCTACGTGGTCCGGGTGCTGCGGGCGACCCACCCCGACGACAAGAACGCGACCGATGCGGTCAAGCGCTACGTCCGCTTCGGCGGCAGCCCGCGCGGCGCTCAGGCGATCCTGCTCGCGGCCCGCGTGAGGGCTGCCCTCGAGGGTCGGCACTCGCCCTCGGCCGAGGACGTGCGGGCCGTGGTGCCCCAGGCGCTGCGCCACCGCGTGCTGCTCAACTTCGAAGGTGAGGCCGAAGGCGTGGCCGTCGACTCGGTGCTCGAAGAGGTCCTGACCAAGGTCAAGGCCGACTGATCCATGGCCCTGCGCGATCGCATTGGTTTGGGTGGCGCCCGCAAGCCGCAGCGCAAGCTGCCGGCCGAGCAGGCCGACGTGTTCAACGAGGACTTCCTGCGCCAGCTCGAGCTGTTGCAGGTGATCGCGCGTCGACTCCTGCGCGGCCGCCAACGAGCCGAGCGCAAGACCAAGAAGGTCGGCAGCGGGCTCGAGTTCGCCGATCACCGCGAGTACTCGCCCGGCGACGACATCCGCAACGTCGACTGGAACGTGCTCGCGCGGCTCAACCAAACCCTGGTCCGGCTGTTCGAAGAGGACGAGGACCTCCCGCTGCGCCTGGTCGTCGACGTCAGCGACTCGATGCTGACCAAGGACGGCGGCAAGCTGATCTACGCGCAGAAGATCGCCGCCGCGCTCGCCTACGTCGGCCTCGCCGGGCTCGATCGCGTCGGCCTCACGGTCATGAGCGGCAAGGTCCACGCGACGCTGCCGGCGATCCGCGGCAAGAGCCGGATCTTCCGCGTGTTCGAGTTCCTCAAGAACGCCGAGCGCGGCGGCCCGACCAACATCTACACCGGCTGCAAGCGGGTCGCGGCCGAGAGCTCGCTGCCGGGCGTGACCGTCGTGCTGTCGGACTTCTACGATCTCGAAGGTGCGTTCGACGGCCTCAACCTGCTGCGCTTTCGCAAGCACGAGGTCGTCGCGATCCAGGTGCTCGACCCGATCGAGGCCAACCCCGAGGACACCGGCCTGCGCGGCGACGTGACCTTGGTCGACGTCGAAGGCGGGGCCCGGCGCGACGTGACGCTCAGCGCCGCGCTGTTGAAGGCCTACGCCGAGGCGCACGAGCGGTTCTGCAAGACGCTCGAGAACAAGTGTCGCTCGCGCGGCATGCCTTACTTCCGCGCGTCCACGGCCGAGCCCTTCGACGACCTGGTCCTGCGGATCTTCCGTATGGGAGGGGTGCTCAGGTAATGGAGCTGGCAGGCTGGGCGCTCGCAGAGCTCGGTGTGCTGTTCGCCGCCGGGGCCGGCGTGATCACGCTGCTCTACCTGCTGCGCATGCGCAGGCGGCAGGTGATCGTCCCCTTCGCCGCGCTCTGGGAGCAGGTCACGCGCGAGAGCGAGACCCGTCGGCTGTGGCGCAAGCTGAGGCGGCTGATCTCGTGGTTGGTCCAGCTCGTGTTGCTCGCGCTGGTCTGCCTGGCGCTCGGAGATCCGCGACCCGAGGTGTGGCTGCGCGAGCCGAGGACCACCGCGATCGTGATCGACACCTCGGCGAGCATGGCAGCGCGCGGTGACGACGAAGGCCGCACCCGGATCGAGCTCGCACGCGAGCGTGCGCGCGCCGAGATCGAGGGCCTCGGCCCCGCCGACCGCATGCTGATCATCGCGGCGGGCAGCGAGGTCGACGTGCCCGCGCCGCTCGGCGGCGAGCCGGGCAACCTGCTGCG
>CBFGLP010001612.1:0-19672 GCA_965649595.1 uncultured Myxococcales bacterium
GAGCAGCGGACAGCGACGCTGGTACGCCGTGCGCATGGCCCCGATCTCGGTCGACGGTCGGATCGAGCGGGTGATCGTGGTCTCGACCGACATCACCGAGCGCAAGCTGGCCGAGAGCGAGCGGCAGCGGCTCGAGACGCAGCCGCTCGCTCTCGGCCTGCTTGCGCTCGGTGATGTCGGTCGAGACCACGATCACCCGCTCGATCCGACCGTCGACCGAGATCGGGGCCATGCGCACGGCGTACCAGCGTCGCTGCCCGCTGCTCTCGGACTCGAGCTCGAGCTGCTGTTGAGCGCCCTCGCTGAACACCCGCGCGAGCGCGTGGATGGCCTGCTCGCGATACTCTAGCGACACGAAGTCGCCCGGATTTCCGCCCCGGGTGACGCTCGCGTAGGTGCTCGCGTTGACCTGCTCGACCTTGCCGCTGCGATCGACGAGCGTGACGAAGTCGGGCAGCTGCTCGACCAGCGAGCGCCAGCGGACCTCGCTGGCGCGCAGATCATCGTAGAGACGGGCGTTCTCCAGCGCGCTCGCGGCCTGGGCGGTGAGCAAGCGGAGGATCTCGAGCCGCTCGGGCGTGAACGAGCCGGCGCTGAGCTTGTTCTCGAGGTAGAGCAGGCCGACGAGGCGCCGCTGCTTGATGATCGGGAGGCACAGGACCGAGCCCTGAGCGATCGAGCGCAGGTGGGGGTCGCTGGCGAAGCGGAGGTCGGCCCCGGCTTGATCGAGCACGATGGTCTCGCGGGTCCGCTCGACCCAGCGCAGCAACGTGGCCGGCACGTCGTCGGCCTCGGCCAAGCCGATCGGGGCGTCGAGCATGCTGCGCGGCTCGGACTCGGTGTCGGCGGTAGCGACGATCCGCAGCTCGCCGGCGTCGGCGAGTAAGAGCACGCCCCGCTCGGCGCCGGCGTTCTCGATCGCGATCGCCATGATCCGCGCGACGACCTGCTCGAGCCGGATGTCCTCGGCGATCGCCAGCGAGGTCTTGACCAAGCTGGCGGTGTCGAGCGCCTTGCTGGTCGTCGAGCTGCTGGTCGGCGTGCTGCTCGTCTGGGCGCCGCTGGTCTGGATGGCCGACAAGGTGCTGCTGCTGCTGCCTGGATCGCGCCCAGACGTCTGAGCAGGCGCGTGAGCGAGCTCGGGCCAGCTCTCGAGCAGCGCGTCGGCCTTGGCGAACGCACCCCAGCGAAGGTAGCGGTCCCGTGCCTGACGCAGGGGGCCGAGCGCGAGGTCGCGATCGTGGCGGAGCATCAGCGAGCCGAGCCGCTCGAACGCGAGCGCCTCGTACCAAGGATTGCGCTGCTCGGCCGCGAGCCCGGCCGCGCGTCGGTAGCTGCGGACCGCCAGCTTCACGTTGCCCGCGAGCGCGGCGAGCTCGGCCCGCAGCAGCGCCTCGCCGTGGGCGACGTTGCCTCCTTGCCGGAGCCGCTTGCCGAGTCGGTCGGCGTTCTTGCGGGTGATCGCGCGCAGCCGTCGACGCTCGGGCCCGCTCATGTCCATCGCCAGCGCAGCGGCGGCGAGCCCTTCGAGCACCAGCAGGGGCAGTTGATACCAGGCGCCCGGCGCCGAGCGTTCGATTGGTTCGTAGAGCCCGTCGAGCAGCGCGACGACGCGAGCCCAGCGGCCGTACACGGCCAAGCCGATACACGAGGCGATCTTGCCGTCGTACATTGCGATGCGCCCAGCGCTGTCGTCGGCGAACGCGAACGCATCGAAGGGATTGGGATCGTCGCTCGCTGGTGCGGGTCCTTCCGTCAGCGCTCGACAGACCTTGGCGAACACATCGACCGCACCGACCAGCGCGCTCATGCCCCACTGCCCGGCCCAGCTCTTGCGCGCGAGCGCCTGCTGCTCGACCAGCCGCAGGTGGGAGCCGCCGTAGAACGCGATCACCGTGCGCATGGTCGCGTTGACGTTGGCGTTGGCCAGATCGCCGGCCTCGAGCGCGCGCTCGTAGTTGCGCTGCAGCGGGTCGATCAACGAGTAGAGCGGCTCGGACCACAGCTGCATGAAGAGCACGGCTTGCCGCGCCAGGTACTCGAGCGGATTTGGTCCCCGCTGCTCGTCGAGCTCGAGGCAACGAAGGCCGAGCTCGAGCACCTCGCGGCGGCGACCGAAGGCGTTGGCCACGACCAGCCCGCTCTGCAGGAACACGGTCGAGGCCAAGGGGTGGTTGCCATGCCGAATGATCAGATCGGCGAGCCGCTCGGTGAACACCACGAAGAGCTCGGGACGGATCGAATAGGCGATGTTGTTGATCACCCCGAGCACCTCGCTGGCCGCCAGCCAGCGGGGGTCGCTCATTGGCTCGCTCTTGCGCCAGCGCTCTAGCGTGGTCGGCTGGGCGATCCGACGCATCCGCAGCACCGCACGGATCGTCGTCAGCGGCCTGGGCTGGGTAGGGAGCACGACGCCGAGCTCGCGCAGCGTCTCGAGAGCGATCTCGAGCGATCGCTTCGGCTCGCCCTCGATCTGCATCAGCAGGCAGCGCTGGATGGCGATCTGACCTCGCTCGCGCGGGCCAGGGCAATGCGCGGCCAGCTCGACCAGGCGCTCGTCGGCCCGACGACAGTCGCGGGTCAGCGCCTCGGCCTGGGCGAGCGCGAGGTGACCGGTGAAGGCCACTGCATGGCTGGGGTGATCCGGCGCAGGGAACTCGCCGAAGCTAGCGATCAAGCGCTCGGCGACCTCGAGGTAGGTGCGTGCCGAGCTCGGAGCTCCGGTCGCGAGCGCGCGCTGGCCGGCCTGGACGTTGAGCTCGACGAGCTCGGCGAGCCGCTCGCGGTCGAGCTCGCGGATCGCCGCGTCGCCCTCGTGCGCCTCGGCGCCGAGCAGCGCGAGGCCGCGATCGAGGTGATCGACGATCTCGAAGATCCGTCGGGCTCGCTCGGCTTCATCGAGCTGCGCGAGCAGCTCGGCCCCGACCGCGCGGTGCAGCTCGCGTCGCCGTCGCTCCCCGAGCAGCGCGTAGGCGGCCTCGCGAAGGCGATCATGGCCGAACACGTAGCCGCGTCCGGCGAGCGGGGCGATCAGGCCCTCGTCGACCAGCGCGTGCAGCCTGCCGCTCTCCCAGCTCGAGCGGGCGACCCGCTCGATCGCGAGCGGATCGAACTCGCTGCCGAACACGCTGGCGATCGCGATCAGCTCGCGCGAGTCGGAGTCGAGCCGCTCGAGCTTGCGCGCCATCATCTCGAGCACGTCGTGGGGTAGGACGGCGGCCTCGAGCGCGCCGGGATCCCAGGTCCAACCCTTCGGACCGCGCTCGAGCAGGCCGAGCTCCTCGAGGTGGATCAGAAACTGTCGGACGAAGAAGGGGTTGCTGCCGGTCTTGCGCGCGACGATCTCGGCGAGCGAGTCGACCTCGGCGAGCGGACGCGAGAGCGCGTCGGAGATCAGCAGACCGAGCTGCTCGCGGTCGAGCGGGCCGAGCTCGATCTGCAGCGGGTCGAGCCCGCGCAAGCGCAGGCGCTCGAGCAGCTCGCCGAGCGAGCTGGCCTTGTCGAGCGCCTCGGGTCGCGCGGTCGCGACGACCAACATCGCGGCGCCGCCTTGCGCGAGCGCGGTGCCGAGCAGCTCGAGGCTGCCAGCGTCGGCCCACTGTAGATCGTCGAGCGCGAGCACGAGCGGGTGCTCGGGTCGGGCGAAGTGGGCGAGCAGTCGCGTACACGCCAACATCACTTGGTTGCGAGCCTCGGCCGGGTTCAGCCCGAGCGCCGCGACCGAGGGGCGGCTCATCAGGTGGGGACCCGACGCGTAGCGATGCGTCTCGCGGCTCGAGCCGAGCCCGTCGGAGGGCTGACGAGCCCCGCCGAGCACCGCGCGAAAGCGAGGCGCCAGCTCGCAGATGATCGGCGCGAACCCGCCGAGCGCGGTGAGCAGCTCGGCGCGCCAGCGGGCGAGCACGTCGGGGCTCTCGGTCAGCAGCTGATCGGCGATCGACGAGAGCGCGGCGGACAAGCCCGAGAAGGGCTGCTCCGAGTCGAGCGCGAACCTGCCTCGCGCGAGGAAGCCTCGGTGCTGGATGACCAGCTCGACCAGCTCGTCGAGCAGCGCGCTCTTGCCTACTCCGGCCTCACCGTAGATGACGGCGAGGCGAGGCTCGCCGGCCGCGATCTGACGGAAGCTGGTGCGCAGGCGCTCGATCTCTCGCTCGCGCCCGTAGAGCTGATGCGGCAGCTGCAGCGAGGTCGAGGCGTCGGCGTGGCCGAGCTCGAACGCCTCGATCTTGTTCTCGCGCAGGTGCTCGCGCAGCGAGACGAGATCGGCGTGCAGACCCCGGGCCGACTGGTAGCGGCGCTCGGGGGCCTTCTCGAGCAGCTTCATGACCAGGTCCGACAGCGCGGTCGGGAGCTCGGGTCGCAGCCGCTGCGGTGGCTTGGGGCGCTGAGCGAGCTGGGCGTGGATCAGCTCGAGCGGGGTCTTGGCCTCGAAGGGCCGGCGACCAGTGAGCAGCTCGTAGAACGTGACGCCGAGCGAGTAGAGGTCGGAGCGAAAGTCGACGGCCCGACTCGTGCGCCCGGTCTGCTCGGGCGCCATGTAGGGGAGCGTGCCTTCGACGACCTCGCGCTCGTGGATGCGGCCGCGCTCGCTCTCGAGCAGGACCGAGATGCCGAAGTCGGCGAGCGCGACCGTTCCGGTCGCGGGGTTGATGATGATGTTGGAGGGCTTGAGGTCGCGATGGATGACGCGCTGGGCGTGGACCTCGGCCAAGATGGCGGAGATCTGGAGGGCGACGGCCATGAAGGCGTCGATCGGCATGGGATGGCCGGCGAGGTACTCGGCGAGATCGACCCCCTCGTGGGCGTCGAGCACGAGCACGAGGTCCCTACCGGAGCGCTCGAGCGCGAGGGCCCGGACGACGCCGGGAACGTCGAGGCGACGGATGAGCTCGAACTCGTGCTCGACACGGCTCTCGAGCCCGGCGCGGTCTTCGATCGGGAAGACCTTGGCGACGACCGGGCGGCCATCGATCTCGCGGGCCGCCGACCACACTTGCGAGGTGCTGGAGCTCCGCAGCAGTCGCAAGAATCGATAGCCATCGAGATGGATGTCCATGCGAGCGGTCGGCGGATGCCAACTATACGCCCGTACCCACGGTGGCTGCGGACAAAAGTCGATGAATCGTGGAGGAGGGTATCACTCGTTTTGCGATTCGCGCGCGACGTATTCCCCGCAAAGACCGCCCAGGGAGCGGGGGAGTGTGCCGTTCTGGGCCTCGGAGATGCTGCGGAATGCGCAGTTGGTCTTAGGGACAGGGGCGGTACACCTGAGGTGATAGTAGATTCAATTGTGGATAGATCAGATCGAATATTGTAGCGATTATACTCATATGGGTGGGGTCGAATCGCGTCGTGTACCTGAAAATCCTCAATTCCGGCGACTCCGCGTCGATGGCCGGTGCGAGAATGTTGATTGTCACGATCGATGGTCTGATTACTGCGTGCAATTGCTGGTGATGGGACAAATCACGCTCGTATTCATATTCGCTCGAACCTCCAAACTCGAACCCACGATGGAACGAAGGATCGAGTTTCCTGTAGGTCGGCCGGGCCGTCAGCGGTGGCAGTCGACGGCGGTCAGTCGAGTGCCTTCCGGGAGGCTCGCATAGATATCGGCGACCACGACATCCCAGGGCGGCTCCGAGCTGGACCCTCCGCTCCAGAACGGGTTGGCTCGCCACTCTCCCTCGTGGACGATCGCGTAGGGGACCAGCACGCCGGCGCGGGCTCGCGCGATCAGCTGGGTTGGGTCGAAGCCGTAGCGGGCGACCGGGCACTCGAGCCCGAGCGTGCGGCGGTAGCCTTCGCGCGCGTTGAAGGCCGCGATCGCGGGCTGGCGATCGTAAGCGGCGCGGGCCTCCTCGCGGGTGAGCTCGCCGCTCGACATGCGCGCCTCGAAGTGTGTCCAGGGCAGCGGGCGACCGTACATCTCGACGTCGGCCAGCCAGGGATCGACGACCGCGCGCAGCTTGGCCTCGGCCCGGTCGCGCTCACCCTCGAAGTCGATCTGCTCGACCGTAGCGATGTCGACCCGTCGCTCGCGCTCGAACCACTCGACGCTGCGCTGCGACGAGGACTGGGTGGGGTCGGGGTCGCCGAGGCAGTCGGGATCGAAGGGCACGCCTGGCCGGAGCGGAAAGAACCCCCGCCAGCCGCCGCCGATCCGCCAGAAGTCCCACTGGCCGCGCGGGTTGATCGTGTCGAACTCCCACAGCTCGCCCTCGTGCACGCGAATCTTCGCCCAGGTCCAGTCGCTCTCGATCTCCTTGGCGATCGCCTCGAGCGTGTCTGGCTCGCCGCGCTCGCGCAGCTGCTCGGCGACCTCGTCGATGTGCGTGCGCTCGACCGGTTTGCGTGGGTAGAGCGGGACCTTGATGGCGAGGTTGAAGGGGGCGAGCAGGCGACCCGGATCGCTTCCGATGACGACGACGCTGAAGTGCACGCCACGATGCTCGCTCACGTTTGCGAGCCTGACCAGAGCCGAGCACGGGTGGATTGGCGCTACCCTCTTGCGCAGATGGCCAAGCCGCTCCGTCCAGCTCCACCCGCCGCGCCTTGGGCCGACACGATGTTCACGTTCGGAGTGACTGGCACGAACGGCAAGACCTCGACGACCTGGTTGCTCGCGTCCATCGTCCAGGCAGCCGAGCATGTCGCCCTGAACATCGGCACCGTCGGGGTCTGGTTGAATGACGAGCCACTGGTGCGCGGCAAGACCTTTCACGACTTCGTCGCGACCATGAAGCAGGCATACGAGCGTGGTTGCCGACACGCGGTGGTCGAGGTGACCAGTCGGGCGCTGCAGCAGGGCTACGCTCGCGCGTGGCGCTTCGATCTCGGGGTGTTCACCAACCTATCGCCGGATCACTTCAACACGCACGGCAGCTGGGAGGCCTACCTCGCGGCCAAGGCCCAGCTCTTCGTGCACCTCGGGCCGGGCCGTCGTGCGGTGCTCAATGCGGCGGATCAATACGCGCTCTTCATCGACCAGGCGATGCCAGCCGACGTCGAGCGGTGCTGGTTCGCGGCTCCCAGCCGAGGGCCGAGGCTGCGCGACGCGGACCTCGAGGCCGAGAGCATGACGGTCGATCCGAGCGGCACGCGGGTGCGGCTGCGGCCTTCGTCGATGGCCGAGCAGCTCGGCGGCGAGCTGCACACCCGGATGATCGGTGAGGTGTTCGGCGAGAACGCGCTGGCGGCCGCGTTGGCCGGGCTCTTGGCCGGGTTCTCGGGCGATGCGGTCGCGCGGGGGATCGCTGCGTGCCCGGTCGTGCCCGGGCGCTTCGAGGTGATCGAGCACGAGCCGGATCGGCCGATCGTCGCGGTCGACTATGCCCACAGCCCGGACGCGCTGGTCCACACCTGTGCGACCGCGCGGCGGCTCGCCGGCGACCATCGGGTGATCGTGGTGCTCGGAGCCGGCGGCGGCGCGACGCCGAGCAAGCGCGCGCCGATGGGCGAAGCGGTCGGGGCGGTCGCCGACCTGGCGATCGTGACCAGCGACAACCCCCGCGACGAAGATCCAGCCGCGATCGCGGCGACGCTGGTCGAGGGGCTGCGACGGGTCGATCGCGCGGCGTGGATGATCGAGCTGGATCGCGAGCAGGCGATCGCTCGCGCGATCGCGGATGCGAGGGCAGGGGACGTGGTCGTGATCGCGGGCAAGGGACACGAGAAAGGGCAGGTCATCCGGGGGACGACGCTGCCCTTCGAGGACGCCGAGGTGGCTCGGCGCTACCTCGGCCGGTGACCCTAATCGCAGTCCACCTCGTCGGAGCCGTCCGGGCAGTCCGACACCGTGTCGCACCGGTAGGTCTCCGGGATGTGCGTGCCGTCGGTGCAGATGAACGCCACGAGACCGCAGCCCTCGACCTCGTCGGAGCTGTCCGTGCAGTCGGCGAACTCGTCGCAAGCATAACTGGCCGGGATCTCGGTCCCGTTGCCGCAGGTGAAGCCAGGGATGCCGCAGCCGGTGATCTCGTCGGAGCCATCGGGGCAGTCGGCACCCTCGTCGCACACGAACTCGGCCGGGATCGTGCTGCCGTCGGTGCAGGTGAACTCTTCGCCGGTGTCGGTGGTCGCGTCGTCGGTGCCGACGTCGTCATCGGTGCCGACGTCGTCATCGGTGCCGTCGTCGGTCGTGCTGGAGTCGTCGCTGCTCGAGCTGTCCTCGGCCTCGTCGGCCTGATCGGCGCCGTCATCGTCGAGGTTATCGAGCGGGTCGAGATCGATGATGCAGCCGGTGGTCAGGCCCTGGCTCATCAGGGCGGTCATGGCCAAGAACTTCTTGAGGTCGATCTTCATGCGGCGCCGAAGGTGCCAGGGCGGCGCGGTCGCGGCGACGTCGAACCTGGAGCAGTCGACATGGCGACCGAGTGCGGCCGCGCACGACCTTTGTTTCGGGTGGCTGGTGACGCTCGCTTTCGGGCACGAGCCGGACGCTCACGCGCGTGGATCGAGCAGCACCTTGAGCACGCCCGGCTGCCCGGCGTGGATCAGCGCTCGCTCGGCCGAGCTCAGATTGAAGCGAGCGTGGATCAGCGGTCGGGGATCGATTCGCCCACGCTCGAGCAGCTCGATCGCGCGACGAACATCACCGCAGCGCGAGCCGATCAGGCGCAGCTCGTCGACGACGATCGTCGAGATCGGCAGCTCGAGTGGACGGGCGAGCGTGGTCTTGAGCACGACGGTCCCGCGCGGGACCACCAGCGCGAGCGCTCGGACCAGGCCGCTCGGGCTGCCCGTGGCCTCGACCACCGCCCGGGCCACGCGACGCTGATCGGCGAGCTCCCGCTCGTGTGCGGCCGGGATCCCGAGCGCGCGCGCGAGCTCGAGCTTGGCATCGTGGTGGCCGACGATCTGGACGGGCAGATCGAGCGCGTGCAGGGCCATGGCGATCAGCAGGCCGAGCTTGCCGTCGCCGATCACGAGCACCGGCGCGGTGGGATCGGCTTCATCGCCGAGCTGGAGATCGTCACGCACGTGGATCGCAGCAGCGAGCGGCTCGGCGAACACGGCCAGCTCGTCGTCGACCGACGCGGGCACGACCACCAAGTTGCGGCGAGGGATCGCCACTCGCTCGGCGAACACACCCGGTCGTGAGCGGATGCCGACCACCCCGCGTGCTCGGCAGTGATGCGGGTCGTGGCCGCGGCACTCGGGGCACGTGCCGCAGCCGATGTTGATGTCGGCGACCACCCGCTTGCCGGCGAGCTCGCTCGGATCGGCCGGATCGACCTCGCCGACAAACTCGTGCCCGAGCACGCCGCCAAAGCCCGAGTAGCCGCGCACGAGCTGGAGATCGGTCGCGCACACGCCCGCGAGGCGGACGTGAACCAGCGCCTCGTCGGCGCTCGGCTGCGGCTCGGCGCGAGCAGGATCGAGGCGGACGGAGCCGTCGGGTTCGAGCACCAAGGCGCGCATGATCTCCTCGACTCTGCCAGCGCCCCGCTCGTAGCCGAAACGCGCTCGAAGCACCATCGTCGGCTCACGCGAGGCGATCCCGCGGCGCATTCGCGAGCATGCGCGCAAGCGGGGCCTAGGCGTCGAAATTCGGGAAAACCCAGTCGAACGCGGGCTCGCCTCCAACCGCTGCTCCAGTTGCGAGCGCGAGCGCGGGATCAGTAGGGTGTCGTGGCGGGCATGGTCGCCCGCGTCGCAGCCAGGAGGCAGCAAGATGGCAGTCGGGATCGTGGCGGTCGCGTACTTCGTGCCCCAGCAGGTGCGGACCAACTCGCATTGGCATCGGCATCATCCAGACCTGGTCGCGCGCGCCGAAGAGAAGAGCCTCGCGCGCGTATGGAAGCGACGCGAGGCGGACTCGCCGAACCGGTTCGACCGGTTGATGGAGCCCTACCTCGCGGATCCCTTCCGTGGCGCGATCGAGCGGCGGGTGCTCGCAGACCACGAGAGCGGGCTGACCATGGAGATCGAAGCGGCCCGCCGAGCGCTCGCGGCCGCACGCTGGGCGCCGAGCGAGGTCGAGCTCGTGTTGGTGTCGTCGTTCTTGCCCGATCACCCGGGGCCCGGCAACGCGGCGTGGTTGGTGCGCGAGCTGGGGCTTCGCTGCCCGGGCGTCAACCTCGAGTCGGCCTGCTCGAGCACGCTGGTGGCGTTCAACACTGCGGTCGCGCTGATCCAGTCGGGTCAGGTCCGCAACGCGCTGGTGGTCTCGTCGTGCTCGTACTCGCGGCTGGCCCCCGAGGACGACACGCTGTCGTGGTTCATGGGCGATGGTGCGGGCGCGCTGGTGGTTGGCGAGGTCCCGGACGGGCAGGGGTGGCTGGCCCAGCACACGATCCACACCGCCGACACCTGCGGGACCTTTCGCTTGGATCTCGTCGTCGATCCCGAGCGCGGCCCGGTGCCGCGGATGGCCGCGGGCACCGACACCGCGCGGATCATCAACGAAACCGGCGAGCCCTATATGCGGGAGGCCTGCTTTGGCGCGCTGCGCAAGGCTGGGCTCGAGACGAGCGACATCGACTTCTTGGTCGTCAATACGCCGACCGCTTGGTACGCAGACTTCGCTTGCGACGTGCTGGGGATCGATCGTGACCGGTCGATCTCGACCTACTCGAGGTTTGCCAACACCGGCGCGGCGCTGCTGCCGATCAACCTGCACGCTGCGCTCTCGCAGGGGAGGATCACAGCTGGAGATCGGGTGCTCTTCTACGCGGTCGGCAGCGTGTCGACGGCGGTCGCTACCGTGGTTCGCTGGAGCGAGGCGGCGCTTGGCGAGCTACCTGACTGATCGAGTTTCACGGGTGAACACCAGCCCAGCGCTCGAATGATCGCTGGTATCGCCTCGGACCACCGGCACCAAGAGCGTGGGCGAGACTACGCTGGCAGCGGGCGGAGCAATTCGCCTCGCTCGACGCTCGCCGCTTTCTTGGACCGTGGATGCGCCTCCCTTAGCGTGCCCCGGCGATGTCCTCGATCGAAGCCGCGACCGAAGATCAACGCCGCGACAGCCGTCACGTGATCGGCCGGTTCGTCGCGCCCGGCACCGAGGCCGGCGCGATGGAGGGCTTCATGGTCGTCGACCTGTCGCGCGATGGCATGTCCTTGCTGCGCGTCGCTCGGCGAGCCGACGCCGACGAGGGCAAGCTGCGTGGCCTCGACCACCGGTTCTCGTGGCTGGCGATCCCGCTGCCGGAGTTCGGCAAGCACCTGTGCGCGCTGGCCGAGGTCGTGCACCGTCGTCGGTTCGGGCCGCTCGAGTGGATCGGCGTTCGCTTCGAGCAGATGTCGAGCGAGCACCGCGAGCTGCTCGACACCTACTTGAGCGAGCGCGACCGGCTGAGCTTCGGCGCGGCTCGGATCTCGCTCGAGCCGGCGCCCTGCTAGGGCTGGCCACACCGTTCGCGCCAGCGCGGCTGCACGTCGACGACCTCGAGCAAGACCACCCGGACCTCGCGGGGCTGCTCGATCTGGGCCCAGTGGGGATCGACGAACTCCCGCACGACTCGCAGCACGAACACCTGACCGAGCGCTGCGGCGATGTGGTCGGGCAGCACGAACCATCCGGGCGCCCGCTCGACCAGCACGCAGGCCTTGGCGGCGTCGCCTTGTGCATGGGCGATCTCGGCGTCGTTGAGGCCGATGATGTCGACGATCGTCATCGTCCGCGGGGTGAAGTAGCGCAGCGCCCCAGCCCCCTCGACGGCCACGATCGCGTCGGCCGGTAGCTCGCGCGCGACGAAGCGGGCAGGGTCGCCGTGCAGCAGGGCGACGCCCCGCTCTTGCTCGCGCTGCAATGCTTGGCTCGCGGGGATCTGCAGGCCGAGCACCAGCGCGACCGGGAGCACCAACGCGAGGCCGAGCCAGCGATGGATCCGGATCAACCCGAGCGCCATGATCACCGGCGGGATCGCGGCGAAGATCGCGAAGTAGCGGCTCTGGTAGAACAAGATCGCGGGATCCAGCGGTCGACTCAGCGCCGTCGCCAGCATCGCGACCGCCCACCCGACCAGCAACGCGACCAGATCGAAGCGCCGCGGCTCGCTAGCCTCGCTCGGTTGCTGCCCGGGCGCGCGCAGCCAGGCAAAGCGCGAGGAGTCGAGCAGCTTCAGATCGGCGAGCAGCGCGGCCGCGATCAACAGCACGCCGCCGAGCCCGACCAACCAGGGCTGCTCGGGCAGCACCTGCGCCTGCAGGTACGCCCAGCCACTCGCGATCGAGGCGCTCCCCACTTTGACATACGCCGTGTTCGGCCATGGCCAGCCGCTCACGATCGCGCAGTAGATGGTCCAGGCGCCGAGCCCCAGCGCCGCCCCGAGCAGCGGGATCAGCTCGTGCACGCGCCGATGTGCCAGCGCGCGCACACACGCGAAGCCGAGCAAGAACGCGATCGCCTCGGGCCGCGCGAGCTCGGCCAGCGCTGAAGTGGCGCCCGCGATCAACCACTGCTCGCGCTGGCAGGCCAGCACGCACGCGAGCAAGAGCGTGCTGGCGAGCGCGACCTCCATGCCCGAGCTCGCGCCTTGCAGCAAGGTTGGCTGCGCCGCGGTCAGGATCCCGGCCAAGAGCGCGACCGAGAGCACCGGCGCAGGTCGTGCCAGGCTCGCCCGCGCCCGCGCGAGCTCGAGCGCCAGCAAGGCCGCGAGACCGGAGCCCGCGGCGTGCAGCAATGCGCCGAGCAGGCGGACCGACACGACCGGATCGGGCTCGCTCGGCCATGCTGCCAGCAGCACCACCCAAAGCGGGCTCGAGAAGCCCGTCTCCCAGTCTCCCGGGTTGTACGAGAGCCCCTCGCCGAGCCGCAGGCTCTTGGCATAGGCGAGGTGGATCCACGCGTCGTCGAGCGGGAACTCGCCGACTCCGCCGATCAGGCCGTAGGTGAGCGCCAGCAGCAGGCCGAGGGCCACGCTCGCCCGCACCGCCCAGACCTCTTGGCTCGGTCGCGCACGATCTCGTTGCGCCTCGCTCGGTTCGCTCGGCTCAGGCATCGGCTTGGTTGTCGCTCAGCGGCTCGCGTACCGCCAGCACGACCTTGCCGAACTGCTCGCGACGATCGAGGTAGCGGTGCGCCTGCGCGGCGTCGTGCAGCGCAAACACTCGATCGACGATCGGTCGCAGCTGGCCTTCGTCCATTAGCCGCGCGATCCGAAACATGCTGGCCTTCGAGCCCATCGTGCTGCCGAGGATCTGGATCTGGCGGAAGAACACGTGACGCAGATCCGTGCGCGCGTCGAAGCCCGACGACGCACCACAGGTGACGACCCGACCGCCGGTGCGCGCGAGCTTGATGCTCTCGGCCCAGGTCGCCTGTCCGACATGCTCGAACACCACGTCGACGCCGCGGCGGCCGACCCCCGGCAGCGCCCGCACCCTCGCCGGCCAGTCCGGCAGATCGCTGCGGACCAGCTCGTCGGCTCCGAGCTCGCGCGCCTTGGCGAGCTTCGCGTCGCTGCTGGCGAGCGCGATCACTCGCGCGCCGATCAGCTTGGCGATCTGAAGTCCCGCAGTGCCAACTCCGCTGCCTGCGGCATGAATCAGCACCGTCTCGCCAGGCTGGACCTGCGCGCGGTCGACCAGCATCTGCCACGCTGTCAGAAAGGTCAACGGGAACGCGGCGGCTTCGATCATCGAGAGCCGCGCGGGCTTGTCGACCAAGTTCGAAGCTGGCACCACGAGCCGCTCGGCATAGCCGCCACGCATGTTCTCACCGAGGATCCGATAGCTCGCGCACAGATTGTCCCAACCGGCGAGACAAGCCTCGCAGCGACCACAGCTCACGCCGGGGTTGAGCACGACCTCGCGGCCCCGCAGCGAACCATCCACTGCCGTGCCGGTGGCCGAGACGACGCCCGCAACGTCGCTACCGAGGATGTGTGGGTAACCAACGCGCAGGTTCGGAAGCCCTCCGCGCACCCACAGATCGAGGCGATTGATCGCGCAGGCATGGACCTCGACCACGACCTCGGTCGGGCCTGGCTCGGGATCGGGGAGCTCGGCGAGCTGCAACACTTCGGGACCGCCGTGCTCGTTCAGAATGATGGCTTTCATCGTGTGCCTCCGGTGTGGCGCGCATCTACAGTCGGCGCGGGGTTGGCTTGGACGGTCGATGGAACACCGACGCGAGCGTGCCAAACACGGTCGTCGGATCAAAGCCTCGCGAGTTCGACCAGTATCGCGAAACCCGAAGGATCTTCGCGTGGGCAGAGACTTGTCATCCGAATCATTTATCGGCATACCTTGCTCAGGTGATCGCGTTTTCGCGGTTGCCCGGGCCCTGGGGAGGGTCCTGTGACGCGAGCGCTGGGGAGCGCTCGTTCTGTTTCTTCGGGCGAGGTTCCGTTCTCACTTCTGTGTGAACGAGGAACCTTCATGTACACCGGCAAGGACGACGCTGACGGCGGCTTCGGAAATTATCTCAAGCGGATCGCCAGGCTGCCGGAGCTCGATCGTGACGAGGAGCTCGAGCTGGCGCGTCGCTATCGCGCGGGCGACTCGCGTGCGGGAGAGCAGCTGCTCGAGGCGCACTTGCGCGACGTCGTGAAGATCGTCCGCGGCTATCGAGGCTATGGCCATCGCCTGTCGGAGTTGGTCGGCGAGGGCAACGTCGGGCTCGTGCGTGCGCTCGAGCGCTTCGAGCCCGATCGCGGGCTCCGCTTCATGACTTATGCCGCGTACTGGGTCCGCGCTCACGTGCTCGAGTTCATCCTCAAGTCGTGGAGCCTGGTCGCGGTCGGCACCAGCCCGATGCAGAGCAAGCTGTTCTTCAGGCTGCAGCGCGAGCGCTCGCGGCTGGCCGCCGAGTATGGGGACGCGGCCGACCTCTCGACCATGCTGGCCGAGCGGTTCGGCTGCTCGCGCGAGCGCATCCGTCGAATGGAGCAGCGCCTCGACGGCCGCGACCTCTCGCTCGACATGCCGGCCTACGCCGACGGCGCCACCAACATGGTCGAGCAGCTGCGCGGCCACGACGATCTCGAAGCCTGCTGCGCCGCCGCCGAGGTGGCCGAGCAGCTGCAAGCGCGGCTCGAGCGGGTGATGGCCGAGCTCGACGTGCGCGAGCGGGCGATCGTCGAGCATCGTCTGATCGCCAACGATCAGCTCACGCTGACCGAGCTCGGCACGCTGCTCGGCATCTCGCGCGAGCGGGTCCGGCAGCTCGAGTCGCGGGTCAAGGCCAAGCTGCGTCTGCGCTTGGTCGATCTCGCGGACCCCGAGCACGGGCGCTGGATCGGCTACGCGAGCTGAGCTCCCCGATCAGGGAAAGTCGAAGTCGAGCGCGTCCGCGTCGCGTGCCAGCGCCGAGTAGGCATCGACGAGATCCTGCACGTCGCGCTCCTTGCCCTTGCCGCGCTGCCCGAGCTTGCGTTGGTGCTCGGCCGCCAGCTCGTGGAATTCCTGCACGTCGAGCGCGAAGGTCCGCATCCAGAACACCTTGTCCGCCGCCGCGCGGTCGCTCGTGCGGAGCTGCTCGAACTGCTCGTGAGCCAGCTCGAACTCGTCCCACAGCGGCTGGCACTCCTCGGCGCTCGCCGGCGGCTTGCGGGTCAGGCAGCGGACGATCGGGCGGGCGCGGACCATCAGCCGTCGCGTCGCGACCTCGAGCGGCGAGCGGCGACCCTCGAGCACGCCGAGCAGGATCGGATCGTTCTCGAAGTGACGCAGATCGAGCGCCTCGGACAGCGCGGCGTCGGCCTCGGCCCAGCGCTGATAGCTCTCGCGGAGCTTGGGATCCAGCTCGACGAGCTTCGACCAGTCATCGCGGTCGGTCCGGGTGTCCAGCCAGGTCGCGAGCGTGCGGGTGGTCGCGGCGTATTGCTCGGCGGCGCTGACCAAGTTGATGGCAACTTGCTCGATCCGCGGCAGCTCGGGCGGGCTGAGCGGCGCGGCGGCGATCGTGCGGCGACAGCTGCGGAAGCTGGCGGTGTCGATGCCACGCACGTACACGCCCTCGCGTCGGCGGGCGAGCTTGCCCCCGAGCTCGACCTGATCTTCGTAGCGGGTCCAGCTCTCGTTCATCACCGACGCGAGCGCGTCGCGGCAGGCGGCGTAGTGGCGCAGCTTGGCGTCGACCTGCTCGGCATACTCGGCTGGATCGCGCTCGGCCACGCCCTGCTCCTCGCTGGTCGAGTCGGGCTCCTCGAAGAGCACGCAACCCGCCGTCAGCAGGGCGATCACCAGCGCCGCGCTAAATCCAATGCGCATTCTCGGGTACGATGATGCGCAGATAGTGAAAGAGGTTGTCGACCCGGTAGTGCTCGGCCGACAGGAACTCCTCGCCGTCGATCTGCGCGGGGATCTCCGGCGCGCCGCTGGCTCGAAACAGGCGGATCTCGATTCGGCTGCCGCGGCGAAAGTCGCGACCGCGTAGCCCGACGACCTCGAGATCGTCGCCGGTGACCGGGTTCTTCTTGTGCGAGCCGATCGCCGCCGTGACCCAGTCGGCGTGGCTGCGGAAGGGCACGACCTCGAAGCGACCGTCGTCGGCCTTGCCGTCGGCGACGAAGATCCACTCGCCGCCGTACAGGATCGTGCCGTT
This sequence comes from uncultured Myxococcales bacterium, assembly GCA_965649595.1. GTDB lineage: Bacteria > Myxococcota_A > Polyangia > Nannocystales > Nannocystaceae > Plesiocystis. The sequence continues at coordinate 16,499 of CBFGLP010001612.1, forward strand.
GACGACCAGGTCGGTCAGCCCGACCCACTCGACGACCTCGCCGTCGACGGTGACCTCGGTCGAGAAGGTCGACACCTGCGGCCCACCAACCACCGACTTGAGCAGCTCGCTGACCGCCGCGCCCGCGTAGACCAGCTTGTCGCGGTAGATCTGCTTGACCAGCGGCAGCTTCTCGACCCGCTCACGATCGCGGTTGCGCTGGGCGAGGATCCGGGCCGAGAGCCCGAACCCGCAATTGTCGAACCACAGGTCGGAGCGCAGCGGCTCGCCGTGGCTGTCGAGCGCCTCGATCCGACCGACGTCGAGCCACTGCTCGCAGCCCTCGACGATCGTCGCGATGTTCTGGTCGAGCGCCCGCGGCCCCGCACTGATCCCGAACGAGCGGCCCTGATCGTTGGCCGTGCCCATTGGCAGCATGCCGAGCGGCACGTCGATCCCGGACCGCTCGCGGGCCAGGATGATGCCCTTGGCCGACTCGGCGAAGGTCCCGTCGCCGCCGAGGTACACGACCCGGGCCACGTCCTCGCGCTCGAGTCGGTCGGCGAGCGCGGCGACGGTCTTGCCTTGCGGTAGCGTGGCGAAGAACTCGGGCTCGAGCCCGGCCTTGGTCAGGCCTTCGAGCGCACGTGCGATCGCCCGCGCAGCCTTGCCGGTGCGCGCGGTCGGGTTCGCGACCAGCAGAGTCGTTCGGGCGCTCACGCGAGCGCGGAGAATATCAGCACGGCGGGCGCTGACGAGGGCAGCGGACCGAGTTTCGTTCGCTCGCGCGGCATCGCGCGACCGGACTCACATGCGGACGATCCTCGTGTCGGCTCAGTGCGCATGGGGATCTGTTAGGACCTCCCCATGATCGGCTCGCCGCTCGTTCGTCCCTCGTTCGCCTCGATTGCTTCGCTCGCTGGAACTGTCGCTTTCAGCCTGGCGCTCGGCTGCACCAAGCCCGACGGAGCGCCGATCGAGCAGCCCGACGGCGGCCAGGGCACGCAGACGACTCCCGAGCCGAGCAAGCCCAAGTTCGAGAACCCTGGCGGAATGTGGATGCCGGCCCAGCTCGCCGAGGCTGGCCACTCCAAGACGCTCGAGGAGCTCGGGCTCGCCTTCGATCCGCTCGCGTTGACCAAGCCGACCGAGTTCCCGCTCGGAGCGATCATTGGTCTCGGCGGCTGCTCGGCCTCGTTCGTCTCGCCCGACGGTCTGCTCGTCACCAATCACCACTGCGTGACCGGGGCGCTCAACTACAACAGCAAGGAGGGGCAGAACCTCCACCACACCGGCTATCTGGCCAAGGATCGCAGCCAGGAGCTGTGGGCCGGCCCGACCCAGCGAGTCTACGTGACCCGCTCGTTCACCGACGTCACCGAGCAGGTGCTCGGTGGGCTCGACGGGATCGAGGATCCGCAGCAGCGCTGGGCGGAGGTCGGCAAGCGCCGCAAGGAGCTGGCCGCCAAGTGCGAGGAGGGCAAGACCGACACTCGCTGCACGATCGCGTCGTTCTTCGAGGGCGCGCAGTTCTTCCAGATCGAGCAGCTCGAGCTCCGCGACATTCGCCTGGTCTATGCCCCGCACGAGGGGGTGGGGGTGTACGGCGGCGAGATCGACAATTGGCGCTGGCCCCGGCACACCGGCGACTACTCGTTCTACCGCGCCTATGTCGGGCCCGACGGCCAACCCGCCGACCACGCTTCGACCAACGTGCCCTACAAGCCCGCGCACCACCTCAAGATCGCCACCGGCGATCTCGACGAGGGTGATCTGGTGTTCGTCGCGGGCTACCCGGGCAAGACCTCGCGGCTCAAGACCGCAGCCGAGGTCGCGGCGGCCGTCGATTGGTACTACCCGCGCCGCATCGCTCGCTTCGAGCAGTACATCGACACGCTCGAGCTCACCGCCGGCAGCGACGAGGGCTTGAAGATCAAGGCCGAGCCGATCCTGCGCAGCCTCAACAACGGCCTGACCAACTCCAAGGGCCAGCTCGAGGGCCTCAGCAAGGGCCTCGCCAAGCAGCGCGCCGACGAGGAGCAGGCCTTGCGCGAGTGGATCGCCGCCGACGAGCAGCGCAAGGCCAAGTACGGGACCGTGCTCGACGAGCTCGGGGCGCTCGACGCCGCGGCCCTCGCGACCCGCGAGCAAGACGCCCACATGACCGAGCTGGCCGCCTCGTCGGCGCTGCTCGTGCGCGCGATGATGATCGTCGACGCGGCCGAGAAGCGCGACGCCGGAGCGGCGCCGAGCGACAAGGACATCGCCGAGATCCGCAAGCAGCTCGACGTCTCGCAGACCCGCTACGCGCAGGCGCTCGACAAGGCGGTGCTGCGCCTGCACCTCGAGCGCGCCGCCCAGCTCCCGGCCGAGCAGCAGCCCGCGCTGCTGCGCGCGATCGTGCCGACCGGCGACATCACGCCCGAGGCGATCGCCGCGGCCGCCCACAAGCTCTACCCCAAGACCAAGCTCGAGGACGTCGCGCAGGTCATCAAGCTCTACTCCAAGGCGACGACCAAGGAGCTGAAGAAGAGCAAGGATCCCTTCATCCAGCTCGCGTTGAAGGTCGAGCCCGACTACGACGCGATGGAGGCCCGCGAGGCAGCCAGCGCCGGCAAGTTCGCGTTGCTGCGCCCGCTCTACATCGCGGCGCTGCGCGAGTTCGCGGCTGGTCAGGGCAAGACGCTCGCGCCCGACGCCAACTTGACCTTGCGGGTCAGCTACGGGACCGTCCGTGGCTATCGTCCACGCCCCGACGCCGAGGTCTACGTGCCCTTCACGACCGCCAGCCAGATGCTGGCCAAGCACACCGGCGAGGATCCCTTCGATCTTCCGGAGCCCGTGCGCAAGGGCATCGAGGGCAAGAACTACGGGCCCTACGCGGACCCCGAGCTGGGCGAGCTGCCGATCGACTTCCTCGCCGACCTCGACATCACGGGCGGGAGCTCCGGCTCGGCCACGCTCAACGCTCGCGGCGAGCTGGTCGGGCTGGTGTTCGACGGCAACTACGAGGCGATGGCCGGCGACTGGTTGTTCATGCCCGAGCTGCAGCGCTCGATCCACGTGGATATTCGCTCGGTGCTGTGGATGATGGACGCGATCGATGGGGCGGATCACCTGTTGAAGGAGATGGGCATCGAGGGGGCTATCTAGGGCCCCCCACAGGCGCCGTGCACTCAGCCACGCACGGCCGCT